>JAEXXY010000090.1 GCA_023451855.1 Actinomycetes bacterium | reverse complement strand
GCTCCGCACCGGGCCGGCCGCGGCCGCTGCTGCGGTGGCCCGGCGCACCGACGCGTCGATGACGGACGAGGGCACGCCGGCGTTCGTGAGCCGCCCGGTCAGCACGCGACGCTGCTCCATCAGGACGTCGCGCACGCGCTTGACGTCGCCGCCGGCGCCGGCCTTCACGAGGGTGTCCGCGTCGGCGACGAGGGCCCCGAGGTCGCCGACGACGGACAGGAGCAGCGCCTCGTCGGGGGCCTTGCGGCGGGTCGGGACCGGCGGCGGGGGCTGGGGCAGGTCGAGGCGCAGCCCTCGGTCGACGAGGACGGCGAGGACGGCGGCTCCGCCACCGAGGAGCAGGAGGCGGCGCGGGGGACGGCCGAGCCGTTCGGACAGGCGGGGTCCCCGTCCCCCGATGTCGCCGTCCATGCCCCGGATCCTCCCACGTCGGCGGCCGGTGGTGGTCTGCGCCCACCCCTCGGCGCCGATAGAGTGGGCCACGCGGCGCGCCGGGATCGACCGGTTCGCGCGGCCGGCCCGGTGCACGGGCCGGGTGTGACAGCGGTCCGTGCGCCCCGACCGGGGTACGGAACCGACATTCGAGAAGAGCAGGAGGCGTCGACGCATGAGCACGGCCCAGGACATCCGAGCGGCGCTCGAACCGGTGCTCGCGCCTCTCGGGCTCGTCGTCGAGGACGTCTCCGTGTCGCCCGCGGGCAAGCGCCGGGTCGTGCGGGTCCTCGTCGACTCCGACATCACCGGCCTCGACGACGCCGACACCACGAGCGTCGTCCCCCCGCTCTCGCTCGACACCGTCGCCGACGCGACGCGCGCCGTGAGCGACGAGCTCGACGCGGGTGACCTCCTCGGGCAGTCGCCCTACGTCCTGGAGGTGTCCTCGCCGGGCGTCGGGCGCGCGCTGTCCTCCCGCGACCAGCTGCGTCGGCAGGTCGGCCGCCTCGTCGAGGTGACCCACCGCGACGGCACCGACACCGGCCGCCTCGTCGAGGTCGGCGCCGACGGCCTCGTGCTCGACGTGCCGGCCGCGAAGAAGACGCCCGCCCGACGCGTCACCCTCGACCTCGACGCCGTGCAGCGCGGCGTCGTGCAGGTGGAGTTCACCCGGCCGGGCGCCGACGACCAGACCGACCCGGACGACGACACGAACGACGACACGAACGACGAGCGGGCCGACGACGCGCCCGCCACGGAAGGGGACTCCTGATGGACATCGACCTGGCCGCGCTGCGCGCGCTCGAGCGGGAGCGCGACATCAGCCTCGACGTGCTCATCCCTGCCATCGAGCAGGCCCTCCTGGTCGCCTACCACCGTACCGAGGGCAGCTACCGCATCGCGCGCGTCGAGCTCGACCGCAAGACCGGTCACGTCATCGTCTGGGCCCGCGAGGAGGGCGAGCTGCTGCCCCCCGCGGAGGAGGGTGAGCGCCCCCAGCGTGGCGAGCCCGGCCCCGAGTTCGACGACACCCCCGAGGGCTTCGGACGCATCGCCGCGTCCACCGCGCGCCAGGTCATCGTCCAGCGGCTGCGCGACCTCGAGGACGAGGCGATCCTCGGCGACTTCAAGGGTCGCGAGGGCGATGTCATCTCCGGTGTCATCCAGCAGAGCCAGGACCCCCGCAACGTCCTCGTCGACTTCGGCACGGTCGAGGGCATCCTGCCCCTCGCCGAGCAGGTGCCCGGCGAGCGCTACGTCCACGGCGAGCGGCTGCGCTGCTTCGTCGTCAGCGTCAAGCGCGGTCCGAAGGGCCCGCAGGTCAGCCTGTCGCGCACCCACCCCAACCTCGTGCGCACCCTCTTCCGGTTCGAGGTGCCCGAGATCGCCGACGGCACCGTCGAGATCGCGGCGCTGGCCCGCGAGGCCGGCCACCGCACGAAGATCGCCGTGCACAGCAAGGTCGCCGGGGTCAACGCCAAGGGCGCGTGCATCGGCCCGATGGGCTCGCGCGTCCGCGCCGTCATGACCGAGCTGCGGGGCGAGAAGATCGACATCGTCGACTTCTCCGAGGACCCCGCCGTCTTCGTCGCGGCGGCACTCTCTCCCGCGCGCGTCCAGTCGGTCGAGATCGTCGACGCGGCGGCCCGCAAGGCCCGCGTCGTCGTGCCCGACTACCAGCTGAGCCTCGCCATCGGCAAGGAGGGCCAGAACGCCCGCCTCGCCGCGAAGCTGACCGGCTGGCGCATCGACATCCGCGCCGACACCGAGGCCGCCGCTGGCGTGGAGGTCGCGCCCGAGTGACGGGCCGCGCGTCGTCGTGACCTCGCGGGTACCTCGCCAGTGACGCCTGGGCGCCCGGTGGCAGGTGCCGCCGGGTGCTCGCGCGTCAGCGGTGCTGCGCCCCGTAGCCCTCGGCGAGAACCGGCTGGCCGTCCCGGCACACGACGTGCTGCGGGTACTCCTGCCCGGGCTGCTTGAAGGTGACGTCGAGCTCGCCCGCCTCGGTCTCGGTCTCGAAGGACCATCCGTAGCGGGGCGTCACCGACCGGGCGTACGGCGCACCCCCGCGGCAGCCGGCGACGGTCGCACCACCGGGCGTCGAGAAGGTGCGGGTGGCGCTGCCGTCCGACGGTGCCACGCCGGCCGCCGTCGACCCGGGCTGGACCCCGACGCCACCCAGGGC
>JAEXXY010000076.1 GCA_023451855.1 Actinomycetes bacterium | reverse complement strand
CGTCGGGCCGGTGCCCCGTGTGCGGGTCGACGCCGACCGCCCGCGAGCTGGAGACGCGACCCGGTCCCGGCGCGAGCACCGACCCGCCGGCGAACCCGCTCTCGGCCCGGCTCCGCGCCCCGCACCGGCTCCTGACGCCCCTGCGCGGATGAGGGGGGCGTAACGCGGTTTTCACACGGATGCCCCACCATGGGGTCCGTGAACAGCCCGATCCCCCCGGGTGAGCCGCTCAGCCCGGAGCACGCACGGCTCGCCTCCTCCCCCAAACACGACGCCCCGTGGCGGCTCTGGGGCCCCTACCTGTCCGGCCGCCAGTGGGGCACTGTCCGCGAGGACTACTCCGCGGGCGGCAACGCCTGGTCGGGTTCCCGTTCGACCAGGCGGTCTCGCGCGCGTACCGCTGGGGAGAGGACGGCCTGGGCGGGATCAGCGACCGCTTCGGCTTCCTCAACGTCGCCGTCGCGCTGTGGAACGGCAAGGACCCGATCCTCAAGGAGCGGCTCTTCGGGCTGACCAACGAGGAGGGCAACCACGGCGAGGACGCCAAGGAGTACTGGTGGGCCCTCGACGGCACCCCGACCCACTCGTGGATGCAGTGGCTCTACCGCTACCCGCAGGCCGAGTTCCCCTACGAGCAGCTGCGCTGCGAGAACCGCGAACGCACCCGTGACGAGCGCGAGTTCGAGCTCGGCGACACCGGCGTCCTCGACGAGAACCGTTTCTTCGACGTGACGATGACCTACGCCAAGGCCGGCCCTGACGACATCTGCCTCCGCATCACCGCGACGAACCACGGGCCCGACGCCGCACCACTGCACCTGCTGCCGACGATCTGGCTGCGCAACACGTGGGCGTGGGGCACCGACGACCGGGTCACCGAGCTGCACGAGATCCGGCCCGACGGGCGACCGCCACGGGGGTTCCGGGCCGCCGAGGTGACCCACGGCTTCCTCGGCCGCTACGTCCTCGCCGCCTCCGGGTCGCCGACGACGCTCTTCTGCGACAACGAGACCAACGCCGAGCGCCTCTTCGGCGAGCAGGCCCACACCAACCAGTCGCGCTACCCCAAGGACGCGATCAACGAGCGCGTCGTGCACGGTCGCACCGGGGCGGTCAACCCCGGCCGCTACGGCAGCAAGTGCTCGTTCTGGTACCGCTGGGAGTCGGTGGGCCCCGGCGAGACTGTGACCATCGACCTGCGCCTCGCGACCACAGACCCCGGGCTGCACTGGTTCGGCGAGGGATTCGACGAGGTCCTCGCCGCCCGCTCCGCCGAGGCGGACGAGTTCTACGGCCACGTCATCGACGCGTCGCTCGACGAGGCCGACCGCCACGTCGCTCGACGCGCCTACGCGGGGCTGCTCTGGGGCAAGCAGCTCTACCGCTACGACGTGCGCCGGTGGCTCGAGGGTGACCCGGTGGGCCCCGGCACGCCCGAGGGGCGCAAGAAGGGGCGCAACGAGCACTGGAAGCACCTCGCGCTCGCCGACGTCATCTCGATGCCGGACGAGTGGGAGTACCCGTGGTTCGCCGCGTGGGACCTCGCCTTCCACTGCCTGCCCCTGGCCCACGTCGACCCCGAGTTCGCCAAGGAGCAGCTGCTCCTCATGTGCCGCGAGTGGGCCATGGCGCCCAACGGCCAGCTGCCCGCGTACGAGTGGGAGTTCGGCGACGTCAACCCGCCCGTGCACGCCTGGGCGGCCTGGCACGTCTACCGCATCGACGGCTACCGCGACCGCGAGTTCCTCGTCCGCGTCTTCACCAAGCTGCTGCTCAACTTCTCGTGGTGGGTGAACCGCAAGGACGCCAACGGCTCCAACCTCTTCGAGGGCGGCTTCCTCGGGATGGACAACATCGGCCTGTTCAACCGGTCGGCCCCGTTGCCGCCCGGCTTCCGCCTCGAGCAGTCCGACGCGACGAGCTGGATGGCGTTCTACTGCCAGCAGATGCTGAAGATCGCCCTCGAGCTCTCCCGCACCGACAAGGCGTGGGACGACGTCGCGACGAAGTTCCTCGAGCACTTCCTGTCGATCGCGCAGGCGATGCGGCACTTCGGCTCGAGCGACAAGAGCCTCTGGCACGAGGAGGACGGGTTCTACTACGACGTCCTCGTCCAGCCCGACGGCCGCGCGCCGCACATGCGGGTGCGCTCGATGGTCGGGCTGCTGCCGATCCTCGGCGCCACCGAGATCCCGTCGTGGGTCGTCGAGGAGTGCCCCGACGTGACGAGCCGGTTCCAGTGGCTGCAGGAGCGTCGGCCCGAGCTCGTCAAGCCGATGCTGGCCCGCGAGGACGGCAAGATGCTGCTGACCCTCGTGCCGCCGAAACGGTTGCGGCGCATCCTCGAGCGGATGTTCGACACCGAGGAGTTCCTCTCCCCGTACGGGATCCGCTCGCTGTCGGCGGCACAGCGCCAGGCCGTGACCGCACGCGTCGGCGACGAGACGGTGTCGATCGAGTACGAGCCCGGCGAGTCGCGCACCGGGATGTTCGGCGGCAACTCGAACTGGCGCGGGCCGGTGTGGTTCCCCGTCAACGTGCTCCTCGCCGACAAGCTGCGCACGTACGGCCGCTACTTCGGCGACGACTTCACCATCGAGGTGCCGACGGGATCGGGCAGGTGGTGCACCCTCGACGAGGCGGCCGACGTCATCGACGGCGGGCTGACCGACCTCTTCCGTCCCGTCGACGGCCGGCGCCCCGCCGACGGCAAGCGCATCGAGTCCAGCCCCGACCCGCTCTGGGCCGCGCACCCGACCTTCTCCGAGTACTTCGACGGCGACACCGGCGAGGGCCTCGGCGCCACGCACCAGACGGGGTGGACGGCCCTCGTCGCCCACCTGCTCAACCCGCGCCTCCCCCCGGACCCGCGGACGATGGGCTGGGCCTGACGCGTCCGGCGGGGTCGGGCGCGGCGGCCCCGCTCCGGTAGCGTGAGCCCCCGTGACCGCCCCCATCACCGCCCGTGACATCACCGCAGCCGAGCACCTCGCGTGGCTGCGCACCCAGCCCTCCGCGAGCTTCCTGCAGACCCCGGCGTGGGGTGAGGTCAAGCGCGACTGGAGGCACGGCTCGGTCGGCTTCTTCGAGGGTGAGCAGATGGTCGGCGCGGCCCTCGTGCTGTACCGGTCGCTACCGCGCATCGGGCGCTCGCTCGCCTACGTGCCGGAGGGGCCGGTCATCGACTGGTCCTCCCCGCGGCTCGTCGAGCTGCTCCGGGCGCTGCGCGACCACCTCAAGGGCAAGAAGGCGTTCGCCCTCCGACTGGGCCCGCCCGTGCCGACCCACCGCTGGCACCCCGACACCATCAAGGCCGCCATCGCCGACGACGACGTGCGTCGCTACGACCAGGCCACCCCCGACGTCGTCGAGCCGGTCGGCGCCGCCGTCGTCACCGAGCTCGAGCGCCTCGGCTTCAAGCACCTGTCCCCCGAGGACGGCTTCGCCGCCGGCCAGCCCGAGTACGTGTTCCAGGTGCCGCTCGCCGGACGCACCGAGGCCGACGTCCTGGCCGGCATGAACCAGCTGTGGCGGCGCAACATCAAGAAGACCGCGAAGAACGGCGTCACGGTGCGCGTCGGCGACGCGTCCGACCTCGGCACGTTCCACCGCGTCTACGTCGAGACCGCCGAGCGCGACCGCTTCACGCCGCGCGGCCGCGAGTACTTCGAGCACATGTACGCCGTGATGTCGGCCGAGGACCCGGAGCGGATCCGCGTCTACCTCGCCGAGCACGAGGGCGACGTGCTCGCCGCGACGATCTGGATCCGCGTCGGCGAGCACGCCTGGTACTCCTACGGCGCCTCGACGGCCGCCAAGCGCGAGCTGCAGGGCTCGACGGCGATCCAGTGGCAGATGATCCGCGACTCCCTCGCTGCCGGTGCGAGCGTCTACGACCTGCGCGGCATCACCAACACCGTCGCCGCCGACAACCCGCACATCGGCCTGATCCGGTTCAAGGTCGGCACCGGTGGCGAGGCCGTGCGCCTCGCCGGCGAGTGGGACCTTCCCCTGAACCCCTTGCTGTACAAGGCATTCGACCTCTACATGAAGCGGCGGTGACCCCTCGTGTCCTTCGTGCTGCACGTCGACGGTGAGCGCTGGCGCGCGGCCCACGACCGGTTCCTCGCCGACCGTCCGGGCCTCGTCCCGGTGGTCAAGGGCAACGGCTACGGCTTCGGCCGCGAGCTGCTCTGCGCCGAGGCCGCGCGCCTCGGCGTGCCGGTGGTCGCCATCGGCACGTACGCCGAGCTGCCCGACACACTCGGCTGGTTCGGGGGCGAGGTCCTCGTCATGGAGCCGTTCCGGGCCGCCATCCACGCCGGCCTGCCGGACCTCGGCCACGGCCGCGCCGTGCACACGGTGACGACGCGCGAGGACCTCTCCGCCCTGCGCGCGGCCAACCCGCAGGCCCGGGTCGTCGTCGAGGGCCTCACGTCGATGAACCGGTTCGGCACCCCGATGACCGAGGTCGCCGCCCTCGTCGGGGAGGCCGACGCCGTCGGCGTCACCCTGCACCTGCCGCTCGGCACCGGCCACGTCGAGGAGATCAGCCGCTTCGTGGCCGCCGTGCCGGGCGAGCTGACCTGGTACGTCTCGCACGTCAGCGCCGCCGAGCTGGCCGAGCTGCACCGGCGCCACCCCGGCCTCGAGTTCCGGCCCCGCATCGGCACCGACCTCTGGTACGCCGACAAGGGCTCCTACGAGGTGCGCGCCCACGTCCTCGACGTGCGCGCGGTCGGCCGCGGCGCCCGGGCCGGCTACCGGCAGCGCCCGGTGCCCGCC
>JAEXXY010000069.1 GCA_023451855.1 Actinomycetes bacterium | reverse complement strand
GCAGCGACGACGGCACGGCCGCGCTCGTCGTGGTGCCGGTGGCCGCCACCGATGCCACCGGCACGGGCGAGGCCGTCGCCGACATCCGCAGCACGGCTCGCGACGGACTGCCCGAGGGCCTCACCGCGCAGGTCACCGGCCCGGCGGCGGTCGAGGCCGACCTCGCCAAGGTCTTCGACGGCGCCAACACCCGCCTGCTGATCGCGACGGCGTCGGTCGTCGCCCTGCTGCTCGTGCTGACCTACCGCAGCCCGATCCTCTGGATCGTGCCCCTCGTCGTCGTCGGCGTCGCCGACCGCGTCGCCGCCGTCGTGGCGACGCACGTGCTGTCGGCGTTCGGGCAGGCCTGGGACGAGTCGACGATCGGCATCCTGTCGGTGCTCGTGTTCGGCGCCGGCACCGACTACGCCCTGCTGCTCATCTCCCGCTACCGCGACGAGCTGCGCCACCACGAGGACCGCCGCGCGGCGATGTCGCTCGCGCTGCACCGCACGTCCGAGGCCGTCCTGTCCAGTGCCGCGACCGTCGTCGTCGGCCTCCTGACGCTGCTGCTGTCGCTGTTCCCGGCGACGCGCGGCCTCGGGCTCGCCTGTGCCGTGGGCGTGGTCGTTGCAGCCGCGTTCGTCCTGATCGTCCTGCCGGCCACCCTCCTCTGCTTCGGGCGCTGGGTCTTCTGGCCCCGGGTGCCGCACGTCGGCGAGGAGTCGCTCGCCGACGGGCACACCCTCTGGCGCCGCATCGGTGACCGCGTCGCCGCGCACCCGGGCCGGGTCATCGCGGTGACCCTCGTCGTGCTCGCCGCCATGGCGAGCGGCCTGCTGGCCGTCGACACCGGCCTCAAGCAGTCCGACCAGTTCCTCACCAAGCCCGAGGCCATTGCCGCCGGCGAGCGCCTCGCCCAGTCGTTCCCGGCCGGCAGCGCCGACCCGGCCGTCGTCGTCACGACCGGCGACGCGGAGGTCGTCCGGAAGGCAGTCGCCGGCGTCGACGGCGTGGCGAGCGCCCGCGTCACCGCGCGTGGCGACGGCGTCGCCGAGGTGGACGCCGTCATCGCCGCGGCCCCCAGCACCCCCGAGGCCACCGCCACCGTCCGCGCCCTGCGCGAGGCCGTGGCACCCATCGCGCAGACGCACGTCGGCGGCACCGAGGCCATCGCGCTCGACCAGGCCGACGCATCCTCACGGGACCGGTTCGTCATCCTGCCGATCGTCCTGGGCCTCGTGCTCGTGGCGCTCGGGCTGCTGCTGCGCTCGGTGGTCGCGCCGCTCGTCCTCGTGTCGACCGTCGTCGCGACCTACCTGGCCAGCGTCGGGGCGTCGTGGTGGGTCTTCACGAAGGTCTTCGGCTTCGAGGCCCTGGACGACAGCGCCCCGCTCTACGCGTTCGTCTTCCTCGTGGCGCTCGGCGTCGACTACAACATCTTCCTTGTCAGCCGGGCACGGGAGGAGACCCGCCGCCACGGCCCGCGCGTCGGCATGCTCCGCGGGCTCGCGGCCACCGGCGGGGTCATCACGAGCGCCGGCATCCTGCTCGCCGCGGTCTTCGCGGTGCTGGGAGTCCTGCCGCTCGTCGTGCTGGCCCAGATCGGCGTCATCATCTGCGTCGGTGTGCTGCTCGACACCCTCGTCGTGCGGACGCTGCTCGTGCCGGCCATCGCCATCGTCCTCGGCGACCGGTTCTGGTGGCCGCGGCACATCCGGAGGGTCGAGGCCGTCGACGCCCCGGCTGTCGAGCTGCAGAGAGTCTGACCGGGCACCCGAGTCTTCGACAACCCTATACAAACGCTTGACAGTCCCGGGTGGCGGTCGGGACGCTGAGCCGTCAAACCTTTGACAAACCGTGGACGCTCGGGGAGACACAGGAGTCACCGATGAAGATCGCCACCGCCACCGCCGCCCTGGCCCTCGCCGCCACCGCCGCCCTGACCAGCGCCGGATCGGCGTCGGCCTCGGGCCGGCAGGACACCGCCTGCATGCGCGCCGGCATGAACACGCTCAAGTCGCTCGGGGTCTTCCCGCAGGTCGCGGCCAAGGGGCTGCCGATCTCGACCGCGCTGGCGGTCGGGGTCACGCCGAGGCCGGGCGCCGACATCAGCGGCGTACCCGACCCGATCCCGCTGAGCCTGCTGCTCGCCGATCACCGGGCCGGCGGCCACAGCCTGTTCGTCTACCCGTGGTGCGGCTGAGCGCGTGACCGCACCTGGCCGCGTCTGACCAGGCGTGCGACGCGGGCGCGGGGGCCGGCGGCCGGGCGGAGCTCGGGGCCGCCCGTGCCTCGCCGGACCCGGTCCCCCACCCACCACGACACCCGCCCGGCGTGGTGCGCTCCGGCCGGACGGGGTGCGGCGTGGACCACGAGAACGACCTTCCCGGCTCGTGGTCCACGCTCGCGGCAGCTCGGGCGCACCTCAGCCGACGGGAGCAGCCGGAGCCACCTCAGCCCCTTCGACACCCTCGACGTCGACCCGGCGAGCCTCGTGACGGGGCAGGAATCCGAGCGCCACCAGGGCGCCGACGACGAGGACCGCGGCGGCGGCGAGGTCGGTCACGTGCATCCCGTACACATAGGCCTCACGGGCCACGTCGAGCACTCCGTCACCCGCCGAGCCCCCGATCCGGGTGGCGACGACCGACGCCTCCCCCAGAGTCTGGCTCGCGGCGTCGACGACCGACGCCGGCAGGCCCGCCGGCAGCAGCTCGACGACACGTGAGGCATACGTCGCGCCGAGGACGCTGCCGAGCACCGCCATCCCGAGGGCGCCACCGAGCTCGCCCGCGGTCTCGACGAGCGCCGACACCGACCCGGCCCGCTCGGCCGGGGCCACGCCGATCGCGTACTCGGTGACGAGCGTCGCGACCGACACCAGGCCCGCCGCCACGAGCGAGGCGGCAACCAGCGTCACGACGATCGAGGAGTCGACGCCGGCCAGCCGCATCCCCATGAACCCTCCTGCGGCCGTGAGGAACCCGATCGCCATGACGAGGGGCCGACCGACGCGTCCGGCCACTGCGGCCGCGGCCGGCGCCGCGGCACCGACGAAGACCGAGGGCAGCAGGCTCCAGAGCGCTGCCGAGAGCGCGCTGTAGCCGAGCACCGACTGGAGGTACTGCGTCACGAGGACGGCGTTGCCCATGACGCCGAACATCGCGATGACCTGCACCGCGACCGAGCCGCCGAAGCCGCGGCGACGCAAGAGCCTGGGGTCGACCATCGGGAAGGGGACCCTCGACTGACGGCGCACGAACGCCACCCCGGACGCCACGCCGACGACGAGGAACCCGGCCAGCGGCGTCGACCACCCGTCGGCCGCCACCTCCTTGAGCACGTGGACGAGCGGCAGGATCGCGAGCAGCGACAGCGCCGAGCCCAGCGCGTCGATGCGGGCCGAGGGCGCCTTGGACTCCGGGAGGAGGAACGGGGCGACCACGAGCAGAGCGAGCATGACCGGGACGTTGACGAGGAACACCGAGCCCCACCAGAAGTGCGCGAGCAGGACGCCGGAGATCACCGGCCCGATGCCGACGCCCCCGGCCATGACCGCCGACCAGACCCCGACTGCCCTGGCGCGCTCGCCGGGGTCGGCGAAGAGGTTGCGGATGAGCGCCAGCGTGCTCGGCATCAGGGTGGCACCGCCGACGCCCATGAGGGCGCGTGCGGCGATGAGCGCCTCGGCGCTGGGGGCCCAGGCAGCGAGGAGCGAGGCGAGCCCGAAGGCCGTGGCACCGAGCAGGAGGAGGCGCCGCCGGCCGATGCGGTCGGCGAGGTTGCCCATCGTCAGGAGCAGCCCGGCCAGGACGAACCCGTAGACGTCGAACATCCAGAGCACCTGGGTGGCCGACGGCGCGAGGGCCTCGGCGACGTGCGGCACGGCGAAGAAGAGGACGGAGACGTCCATCGACACGATGAGCAGCGGCAGGCAGAGCACGGCAAGGGCGGTCCACTCGCGCCGGCCGGCGCGGGGAGGCGAGAACGGTGGTGCTTCTGCGCGTGGGGCGGTCATGGCGAGTCCAATCTGTGTATGACGCATAGTGTTTATGTAATACACAGAAGGTAGGACGTATCTGCGTATGACGCAAGCAGTTGGCTAGGATCGGCCCGTGACCGACGAGAACGCGACGCCACGGCAGCCGGTCCTGCCGCGCTACCTCCAGCTGCTCTGGGGGCGTGAGCCGGAGGGCCGGCGGGGGCCGCGCCCAGCACGGACCATCAAGGAGATCGGCGCCGCCGCCGTCGCCATTGCCGACCGCGAGGGCCTCGACGCGGTGTCGATGAAGAGCGTCGCGAGCGCGGTCGGGTTCACGACGATGTCGCTCTACCGGTACGTCGACAGCCGCGACGAGCTCGGCGCCGTCATGCTCGACGTCGCCCTCGGCGCGCCCGACCTGCACTTCACCCCTGGCCAGAGCTGGCGCGAGCGCATCACGGCCTGGACGCGGCAGCTCTCCGAGCGCCGCATGGCCCACCCGTGGACCGTCGAGGTACGCCAGGCGGCCCCTCCACTGACCCCGAACGCGATCACCTGGATGGAGCGCGGGCTCGAGGCGCTGGAGGGCGCGGACCTGACGTCACAGCAGCGGCTGTCCTCGATGCTCGCCATCGACGGCTGGAACCACAACCACGTGCGGCAGTCGGTGCAGATGGGTCTCGTCGGCAGCCCAGACCCCGACGGGCCGCAGGCGGACTACCTCGAGCAGATCGGCATGCTCGTCGACCCGGGGCGCTTCCCCCGCCTGGTCTCCGCCGGCCCCGAAGCGCTCGATGACGACGAGGGCGACTTCTTCGACGAGGAGTTCGAGCACGGCCTGACGCTCCTGCTCGACGGCATCGAGGCCCTCATCGCCCGATCTCGCTGAGCCTCAGCGCCTTTCGCACCGCCGGCTTCGGCTTCAGCGCCGCTTCCCCGACCCCGGACCGCTACCCGGATGCGGCGCGATCTCAGCCCGTCCACTCCTCGCGCAGGACGGCCCACTCGTTGTCGTCGAGCCAGGTGCCGTTCTTGCCGAGCGATTTCGCGTGGATCGTCGCCTCGAGCCGCATCCCGATCCGGTGCAGCACGCGGTTGGAGGCGATGTTGTCGGCGTACGCGTCGGCGGTGATGCGACGCAGGCCGAGGTCGTGGAAGCCGATGCGCAGCAGCTCGGAGGCGGCCTCGGCGGCGAGGCCGCGCCCGTGGACGTCGGGATGCAGCGCGTAGCCGATGGTGCCCTCCCACGCGTCGGTCGGCGTGCGCGAGATGGAGTGGCACGGCTCGAGCCGGAGCATGACGTCGCCGACGACGCGTCCGGTGCGCTGTTCCTCGACGGCCAGCCCGAGCAGCGGCTCGAGCGCATCAGGGCGCCCGCGAGCGATCCGCGTCACGACCCGCTCGCGCACCTCCTCGAGGCTGAGCACGTCGTGGCTCAGGTGCTCGACGACCTCCGGCAGGCTGCGGAAGGCGTGGATCGGCCCGACGTCCTCGACACAGAGCGGGCGCAGCAGCAGCCGGTCGGTGCGCCGCGGCCAGACGAGCCGGGACAGGTCGGGGCGGGGCATCAGCGCCAGCCGTGCTCGTCGACGCCGCCCGGCACGTCCGCGGCCGGGTCGTAGGGCGTGCGGGTGAAGCGGAACGAGGCGAGGTCCAGGTGCGAGGCCGACCCGTCCGCCCGGCGCACGACCCGCAAAGGCTCCCCCGTGTAGTAGCCGTCGAGGCCGACCCACGTGTCAGGCCCCTCGGCCTCGACGCGCGCGAACCGCGACCCGCGTGCCTGGCCGGGCTCGCCGAGCACGAGGTGCTCGCCCTCGAGGCGAGCCGTCGCGACCGCCGGGCCCCAGTGCCAGGTGCCCGCG
>JAEXXY010000506.1 GCA_023451855.1 Actinomycetes bacterium | reverse complement strand
GGAGCGCAGGGCGTTGAGCAGCACGGTCTTGCCGACGCCGCGCAGCCCGGTCAGCACGATCGACCGCTCGGAGCGTCCGCGGGCGATGCGCTCGAGGACGACGTCGAAGGTGCGCAGCTGCTCGTCGCGCCCGGCGAGCTCGGGCGGACGCTGGCCCGCGCCCGGTGCGTACGGGTTCGTGATCGGGTCCACGATCGGAGGCTATACGCGTCTCTACGACAGACCGGAGACATCCGCATACGGGGTGAGAGCGTGTCGGCCGACCGATGCACGGTCTGCGGGCAATCACCCGTCGTTAGAGGCGAATTCCACTGAAAACAGGGACAAAAAGGCGCCGTTCCGCACGGTCAGGGGTGGTCATGCGGAACGGCGCGCCTGTGACTATACGGCCTCCGGCGCCCGGATGGGTCACCGAACCCGGGTGATCTCGAATTTCTCCTCGGGATCCGCGATGGCGTCCTGCTCGGCGACGAGGAGCATCTCCTCCGAGCCCTCGGCGTGGGTGCGCTCGAGGACGGCGTACATCGTGGCCGCGGTGCGTTGCAGCGCGACCTCCGGGCCGTCGGTGAGGTGGTGGGCGAGGAACACGGCGGCCGTGACGTCGCCGCCCCCGCGGACCGTCATCGGCAGCATCGGCGTCGTGACGGTCCACGCGCCCTCGCCGGTGACGCAGGCCATCTGGATCGAGCCCTCGGGGGTGTCGGTCGTGAGGGCGCTCGTGACGAGGACGACCGACGGCCCGGAGTCGCGCAGCTGGTCCGCCGCGGCGAGGAGGTCGTCCTGCGTCTGCACGCTGCGGCCCGACAGGAACTCGAGCTCGAACTGGTTGGGCGTGACGATGTCGGCCCTGGGCACGACGTGGTCGCGCATGTACTCGGGGATGCCCTCGCGGACGAAGAAGCCGCGACCGACGTCACCCATCACGGGATCACAGCAGTAGATCGCGGCCGGGTTGGCCGCCTTGACGCGGGCGACCGCGTCGAGGACGACCTCGCCCACCGACTCCGCGCCCTGGTAGCCCGAGAGCACCGCGTCGATCGACGGGAAGGCGCCCCGCTCCTCGACGCCGGTGATGACCTCCGCGACGTCGGACGGGGCGATGAGCGGGCCACGGGTCGCGCCGTAGCCGGTGTGGTTGGAGAAGGTCACCGTGAGCACGGGATAGACGTCGTGGCCGAGGCGCTGGAGCGGGAAGACCGCGGCCGAGTTGCCGGCGTGGCCGTAGGCGACGTGGGACTGGATCGACAGGATCTTCACCCGCCTCACCCTAGGCTCCCTTCGGCCAAGGAGGTCGCCGCCCTGCTCGATGTCAACCTCCACACCGTGCTGCGCGCCTGACCTTCGGCGGGCTCACGGCGCAGCGCCCCGGCTTGCCGCCCCAGGCCTTCCCGACGCCGTGGGTGGTGCCGACGCTCCTCGGGGCCGTCGTGGTCGGAGGCCGCCGCCGTCCTCAACACGCTGGCGGCCCGCGTCTGCTGACCGGGACCGTCGGGCCGCTCCGCCGTGTCACGATGAAGGCATGAGCATCCCGACGACGACCGTGTCCGAGCTGCCCGACGACGCCGTCATGGTCGACGTGCGCGAGCCGGCCGAGTGGGCGGCCGGCCACGCCCCGAACGCCGTCCACATCCCGCTCGGTGAGCTGCCGGCACGCCTCGGTGAGCTGCCCGAGTCCGACGACACCGTCGGCATCGTGTGCCGCATGGGCGGGCGGTCGGCCCGGGCCGTGCAATGGCTCGTCATGCAGGGCTACGACGTCGCCAACGTCGAGGGCGGCATGCTCGAGTGGGAGCGCGCCGGCAAGACGGTCGTCGCCGACGGCGACGCCAGGATCATCTGACTGGTCGGGAGCAGCACCATGGTCGACGCGCCCGCACCGGACCCGAGGCACGACGCGTCGCGCGACCCGAACCCCGATCCCACGTCCGACGCGTGGTCGGCCTGGTTGCCCCACCTCGACCCCCCGGACGCCTCCGGGCCGGAGACGCCGCCGACCTCGGAGACCCGTGCGACCCCGGCAACGCCGGAGACCCCGCCACCGCCGCCCGACCTGCCCCACCTGCCGCCGCCGAGCCCTCCCCAGTCGTCCTTCAGCCTCACCGTCGCGCCACTGGGTGGACGCGGCTCCAGCACCGGCTGGTCGTACGGAGCCGCTCGGCCCACCCCACCCCTCGCGACCGGCCAGCCGCCGACGTACCTCGGCCTCGCCCTGCTCGCCCTGGTGTTCTTCGCGGTGCCGTTCGGGCTCGTGGCGCTGGTCCGGTCGCTGCAGGTGACGCCGTACTGGGCTGCCGGGCGGTACGAGCAGGCGCGAACGGCGTCGCGGTCGGCCCGGCGCTGGTCGATCGCCGCGATCGTCGCGATCCCGTGCGCGTTCCTGCTCTTCGGCACGATCAACGGGCTCGCGATGGTCGCTGGGCACTGACCCGCGGGCCGTGACGCCTCAGGACTCCGGCAGCGCCAGGGCGTCGGTGCACACGAGCGTGTCCGCCGTGGGTGCCGTGACCGGGGTCTGCAGGACGCCCGGCACCGCGGACGGGCGCATCGGGCTGCCCGCCGGGCCGACCTGCACGCAGAAGGAGAAGGAACCGGCCGCAGCCGGCAGGGGGTCGGCCGGGGCCGTGAAGTCGGCGCCGGGGAGGGCGCGCGCGAGCGGCGTCGGCACGAAGGCGCGTCCGGTGAGGGTGCCGCCGGCGGCAAGGGCGCGCACCCCGAT
>JAEXXY010000489.1 GCA_023451855.1 Actinomycetes bacterium | reverse complement strand
GGCTCGGGCACATCCGGGCAGGCGACCATGGCCTCGGCCACGGCGCCGTGGAGGGCGAGCAGGCCGACGTCGGGCACGACGAGCCGCGCGAGGACGAACCGGCGCGACCCGAGCACGAGCAGGCCGCCGAGCCGCACCGGGAGCGGGAGGTGCCCGGCAACGCGCTCGGCGAGGCGCCGTTCGACGAAGTCGGGCACCGCGCTCGCCACCGACAGCGTCAGGTGCGGGGCGTTCGTCGACCCGGTGTGGGCGGCCTGGCTCGGCAGCCCGGCCGCGGCGAGCAGCTCCCACTCGCGTCGCACCTCCGCCGCGGTGGCGTCGTCGAGGAGGGCTTCGACCGAGTGGAGGGGCATGGGGTCAGGCGGCCCGTTCGGGCTCGGGGGCGGCCGCGTCGGCCTCGAGGTCGAGGTGCCCGCCGACGAAGGCGCGGATGCGGTCGGTGTGCTCGTCCCACGAGCCGGTGTCGGTGCGGACGACCAGGGTGGGCAGTGCGAGGCGCGGCAGCAGGTCGAGCTCGACCGCACGCCGGTGCCGCATGAACTCGACGTAGCCGTCGAAGCCCTCGAGGCCGCGGGCGAGGCCCCAGCCCTGACGCGTGTGGTACTCGACGACGGCTTCCAGCCAGGAGTCCGGACGCTCGGCGGCGGCCTGGCGCAGGTCCTGCTCGGGGTCGCCGGCGTCGAGGTACACGAGCGCGGGCGCGTGGGCCGACACGGCGGTGACGAGGCCACGGACGTGCGCCTCGAGGACTGCCGCCGGCTCGTCGAAGCGTGCGACGAACGCGCAGCCGGGGTTCTGGAGCAGGACGCACTCCCACACCTGGACGGCCGCGCGGGGCGGCCGGGCACCGTAGCGCTGCCAGCTGTCGGTGAGGACGCGGCCGTGCAGCGCGGGTGTGACGTCGCCGTCGTAGCCGTCGTGCCGGCGCAGTCGCTCGACGAGCTCGGCGGGCAGCTCGGGGTGGAGGCCGAGCCGGACGAGCCAGGCATCCCCGGCCCGCTCGGCGGTGCGGATGAACGGGTCGGCGGCGGACGGCATCTCGGCGAGCAGCCGCACGACGTCCTCGTTGGTCAGCACCGACACCTGCTCGAGGTCGACCGGGTGGTCGGTGCGACCCTCGGGCCACTGCTCGACGGCGACGCCCCGACCGGCCAGCCAGGACCCGATGCCGCGCGCCGTCGTGCTCTTGCCCGAGCCGGGCAGCCCCTCGACCATGACCAGACCCGACATGTGCCTCACCTTCGACTCGACGCGTGCAGCGGCCGTGCTGCCCGGCGCGGCGCCCCACTCTAGGGCACGCGGTCACGGCCGCGTCGCCTCGAGACGGTGGGTAACGCTGCGAGCGAGAAACACTCGCCGGCTCAACCCGTCACGCCAACGCCTGAGGTGCCGGGCGGCCCGCGGCACGGGTCGGTGGTGCGCCGGGGGCGCGGGGCCGTGTGGCACCGTGGGTCCCGTGGAGCCCCCTGCCGTCCCCTCGAACGACGCATCCGACCACATCTCCGGCGTTGGAGTGCTGCGCGAGCCGCGTCACCGGGTGTCCCGGCGCGCGGTGACCATGTGGACGCTCGAGGCGCTGGTGCCCGTCACCGGACTGCTCGTGGCCCAGGTCGTCTGGTGGTTCGCCGACGACGGCACCGACCGTGGCGCGCACTGGCTGGTCGGGGCGGGGTGGCTGCTCGTCAGCGTGGCCTACGTCCTCGTCATGCCGCGGTGGCGCTGGCGGGTGCACCGGTGGGAGGCCACCGGGCGCGCCATCTACACACAGACCGGCTGGGTGCGCCAGGAGCGCCGGATCGCGCCGATGAGCCGCGTGCAGACCGTCGACCTCGAGCGCGGCCCCATCGCCCAGCTGCTCGGGCTCGCGTCGGTGACCGTGACGACGGCCTCGGCCGCCGGGCCGCTTCGCATCCATGCCCTCGACCTGCCCGTCGCCACCGACCTCGTCGAGACGCTGTCCGCCGCCGCCGTCCTCGAGAAGGGCGACGCGACGTGACCGATGCGGAGACCGAGTGGCGTCGCCTCGACGCGCGGATGCTCCTCATCCACCCGGTCGAGACCGTCGTCCGGCTGCTGCCGGCCCTGCTGGCGCTCCTCGTGGCCCGCGCGAACTCGAACAGCGACCAGCCCTGGGAGATCTACGCGCTACCCGTCATCGTCGCCTTCGGGGTGCTGCGCTGGTTCACGACGCGCTACCGGATCAGCGGCGGACGCATCGAGCTGCGGCGCGGCCTGCTCAACAAGCAGACGACGACGGCCCAGCTCGACAAGGTCCGCACCGTCGACCTCACCGCCCGGGTGTACCACCGTCTCCTCGGCCTGGCCAAGGTCGAGATCTCGACGGGCGGCGGCCAGCGCGACCGCCTCGTGCTCGACTCCCTGCGCGTCGACGAGGGGCGGCGGCTGCGGGCCGAGCTGCTGCACCGCATCGATCCTGCCGTCACCGGACTCCCCGCTCCCACCGGCGTGCCGGTCGACGCCACGGCCATGGATCCCGACGCCCGGCAGGTGCCGCCGCCGGCCGACGAGGAGCTCGTCCGCCTCGACCCGGGCTGGGTCAGGTACGCGCCCTTCACCCTGACCGGCCTCGCCACCGCGGCGGCCGGCGTCGGCTTCCTCCTCCAGGCCGTCGGGCGGGTGCGCGACCAGGGCGAGGTCATCGCGTCGGGCACCGAGTGGGTCCGCGGCCTGGCGATCTGGGTGGACGTGCTGCTCCTGCTCGCCGTCGTGTCGGTGCTCGCCGTCGGTGCCTACGTGCTCAACTTCTGGGGCTTCCGCCTCACCCGCAACCGGCTCGGCAGCCTGCACTCCCGCCGGGGCCTGCTGACGACGCGCGAGACGAGCATCGACCACGGCCGGGTGCGGGGAGTGCAGGTCGACGAGCCGGCCGGGCTGCGGCTCGTCGGAGCACGGCGGCTCAAGGTCGTCACGACCGGGCTGTTGCGTGAGCGAGGCGGCGCCGACTGGCTGGTGCCGCCGGCGCCGGCGGCCGAGGTGGTC
>JAEXXY010000468.1 GCA_023451855.1 Actinomycetes bacterium | reverse complement strand
GTGGTCGCCGAGGAAGCCGAGCAGCGGGGGTCCGGCCAGGAACGCCGTGTAGCCGATCGTCGACACGACGCTCATCCGGGCCGCGGCGCGACGCGGGTCGTCGGCGGCGGCGCTCATGCCGACCGGGAAGCCGAGGCTGGCACCGACGCCCCAGATCGCGGCGCCGACGAAGGCGAGCGCCGGGCCGCCGAAGACGACGAGGACGCAGCCGACGACGGCTGACACGAACAGGACCCGGAGCACGGGCAGCCGACCGTAGGAGTCGAGGAAGCGGGTGCCGAGGATCCGCCCGGCGGTCATGGCGCTGAGGAAGACGGCGAAACCGATGACCCCGACCCAGCGCTCGAGGCCGTACCCCTCGGAGAGCGCGACACCGACCCAGTCGTTGGCGGTGCCCTCGGTGAACGCGGCGGCGAGCACGACGACGCCGATGAGCAGGGTGCGCGGCTCGCGCCAGGCGGCGGCGATGCCGGCCTTCTCCTTGACCTCCTCGCCGTGCTCGTCGACCTCGACCGAGCGGGGCAGGAACGCGCGCAGGAACCACGGGGTCACGGCGAGCAGGAGTACGACGATGCCGACCAGGTGCACGAGGATCGAGACGTGCAGCGCCGACAGGCCGGCACCGATGAGGGCGCTGATGACCGTGCCACCGCTGAAGGCCGCGTGGAAGTGCGGCATGATCGCGCGGCCGAGGAGCCGCTCCACGGAGGCTCCCTCGAGGTTCATGCTGACGTCGAAGACGCCGGTGCCGATGCCGACGAGGAAGAGCCCGGCCATGACGACCGTTCGCTCGTGGAAGACCGTGACCCCGAGGCCGACGCCGAGCAGCCCGGCGGCCTGCACGAGGGCCGCGCCGAGCAGGGTCCGCGCGGCTCCGAGGTGGTGCACGATCCAGCCGGACAAGGGCAGGCCGAGGACTGACCCGATGGAGGCCGCGAGCAGTGTCAGGCCCAGCTGGCCCGCCGACAGGCCGAGCTCGTGCTTGAGGTCGGGGACGCGTGAGGCGAACGCGGCGAAGGCAGCGCCGTTGACCGCGAAGGCGGTGAACACGGCCGTGCGGGCGGTGCGCACGACGCTCTGCTCGGGGGTGGCGACGCCGGCCATCGGCCCAGCCTCTCATCTCTGTCGTCGTGATGGTCGAAACGATTCGACTCGAATCGTTTCGATAGCATGTCTCCCATGACGCCCGCCGGTCAAGCCCGCCCGACGCTCCGCGACGTCGCCGAGCGCGCCGGCGTCTCGGTGTCGACTGCCTCCCTCGTCTTCAGCGGCAAGGGCCCGGTCGCCGAGGCCACCGCTGCCCGGGTGCGCGAGGCCGCCAGCGCCCTGGGCTTCACCGGGCCGAACCCCCTCGCGTCGTCGTTGCGGCAGGGACGGGCCGGCGCGGTCGGGGTGCTCGTCGAAGGACGGCTGCGCACCGCCTTCCGCGACCCCTTCGGCATCGCCGTGCTCGACGGCCTCGCCGAGGTGCTCGAGTCGGTCCCGACCGGCATGCTCCTGCTCGGCCAGCCGACCGACGACCTCGACGCCGTCGTCCAGCAACTGTCGGGATTGGCCCTCGACGCCGTCGTCTTCTCGCTCTGCGGGCCCGGCGAGCACCCGGCCGTCGAGCACCTGGCCTCGCGCGGCATCCCGATGTTCAGCACCGGCGTGCCCGGCGACAAGCGCGTCACCCAGGTGCGCATCGACGAGCGCGCGGCCGGCGCCGAGGTGGCCCGGCACGTCCGCGAGCTCGGCCACCGACGCGTCGCCCACGTCGCCATGCCGCTGACCTACCGCAGCGTCGCCGGTCCCGTACCCGACGCCGAGGTGTCGCCACGGGACGTCACGATCCCCTCGACGGGGCGGCTCATCGGGTTCCGCGACGTGTTCGGCCCCCGAGCGGAGGCCGTGCAGACCGGTGACGGCTCGTCGGTCGAGGGCGGCATCGCGATGGGCCGGGTGCTGCTCGACCGGCCCGCGCGCAGCCGGCCAACGGCCGTCGTGTGCCAGTCCGACGTCATCGCCGCCGGTGTCGTCATCGCCGCCGAGGAGCTGGGCCTCAGCGTGCCGGGCGACCTGTCGGTGACCGGCTTCGACGGCGTCGACCTGCCGTGGCTCCCGCACCGTCTGACGACGATGGACCAGCAGGGCCGGGAGAAGGGCCGGGTGCTCGGCGACCTCGTCCGGCGGCGCCTCGAGGGCCGACGCGTCCGCAGCGTCACGCAGCGGGTGACCCTCCGGGTCGGTACGACGACCGCTCCCCCGCCCTGACCGCTGCAGCCGTGTGACGCGTGGGGCGTGGTGCTCCTTCGGCGGGGCGAGGGCGCCAGGCGTGGGCGTGGTTGTGCGCCGGCCGGGAAAAGGGACACCCCGCGTACCTGGAAGAGCTCTCCTACCCTTGCTGCATTCCTGCCCTGGGGGAGTTCGGAGAGGTACCACCACGCGGGGTGCCGGGCGCCAGTGTATGCCGCGGCGTCGGTCAGCCGGAAATCCGGTCGGGCGGCGTGCCCGTGGACGTGGTCGCGGCGACGAGCGGTTCGGGCTCACGGACCCCGTTGACGTGCGGCGGGATGCGACCTTCGACCCGCAGGGCCATGACGGCGAGCAGGACGCAGCCGCCGACGAGGAAGCCGATGTAGACCCAGCCGAGGCCGCGGCCCACGAGGAACGAGGCCACGACCGGCCCGCCGGCGAAGGCGAGGGAGAACATCAGCGAGCTGAGCGCGTTGTACCGGCCGCGCAGGTGGTCGGGCGCGAGGTCGTTGACCATGGCAGCGCTCGTGGGCTGGAGCATCGTCTCGCCCAGTCCGAAGATTCCCGCGACGGCGCAGAGCAGCACCGTGGCCGCGACGGTGCCCGGCACGAGCGAGGTGGCGCCGAGCAGCGACCATGCGACGGCCCACGTGACGGCCATGACGACGGTGACCCGGGTGCGGCGCCGGCCCTCGATGCGCTGGAGGACGAACAGCTGGAGCAGCACGATGACGACGGTGTTGGCGGCGAACGCGTAGCCGAGCGCCTCGGTGGACACGTGCCCTTCGGCACGCGCGTAGGCGGGCATGCCGACGTTGAGCTGCGGGTAGCTGACGATCGCGGCCACCGCGCCGAGGCCGAGGAGGGCGCGAAGCCGGGGGTCGCGCAGGAGGGCGCGGTAGGAGACGCGAGCCTCGGCGTCGTGGTCCGGCGAGCTCGGCGCCCGGCCGCCGGCGCGGCGCAGCGGGCCGAGAAGGATCGCGAGCGGCAGCAGGTAGCTGGCGGCGTCGAGCAGGTAGATCGTGACGAAGGTGCCCGGACGCGCGACGTCGACGAAGCGGCCCCCGACGATGCCGCCGACGCCGATGCCGAGGTTGAGGAGGGTGAAGTTGATGCCAAAGTACCGCTGGCGCCGCTCGCTCGGCACGATCGAGCCGATGAGCGAGCTGGAGGCGGGCCACACGACGCCGAACCCGTAGCCGAAGAAGAGCAGCGCGAGGACGGCCTGAGGGAGCGTCGTGGCGAAGGCCAGGACGACGTCGCCGACGAGGAGGGCGAGCAGCGCGCTGGCATAGACGAGCCGCGCGCCGACGCGGTCGATGAGCGCGCCAGCGGGCGTGACGACGACGATGCCGACGACGGCCTGGAAGGCGAGCAGGAGGCCGACCGTCTCCAGCGGGAAGTCGCGCACCTCATGGAGGTAGACGACGAGGAACGGCAGGACGAGTCCGGTACCGATCGACTGGACGAGGACGGTGGAGATGAGCCAGCGGCCCTCGCGCGGCAGGTCGTGCCAGAACGAGGACAGGCGCGGGCGCCCAGTGGGGGCGTGGGTGGTCACCGCGCGAGTCTGCCGCCCCGCACCGACAGCGGTCGCCCGGTTTTCGGCGCGGACGCGGGGTCGGGCGGCCGATTTCATCCCCGCCGGTCTCCTCCGGTAACCTCCCCCACGGAGGATTCGCATAGTGGCCTAGTGCGCACGATTGGAAATCGTGTTGGGATAAAACCCTCGGGGGTTCAAATCCCCCATCCTCCGCCAACAGCAACGGACCCCGTCGCGCCCAGCGCGACGGGGTCCGTTGCTGTTGGCGGAGG
>JAEXXY010000445.1 GCA_023451855.1 Actinomycetes bacterium | reverse complement strand
CACCACCTGCTGCGCCGCAGGCTGGTCGATGACCCCGTCGTCATCACCGCCCTCGTCCTCGAGGTCGCCCTCCTCGTCCAGCTCGTCGTCGGCCTGACGAAGGCCTCGGCCATCGCCGACGGCGCCGAGCGCGCGACGTTCATCGCCTACCTGTTCACCGTCCTGCTCGTGCCGCCGGCCACCGTCGTCATCGCCATCAAGGAGAAGACGCAGTGGGCCATGGGTGTCGTGCTCGGCGGGGCCTTCGTCGTCGCGATCCTCGTCGCACGCCTCCAACAGGTCTGGAGCCTCCATGCCGTCTGAGCACCCCGAACCGCCCGAGCAGCCCGCAACGCCGGAGCAGCACGAGCAGCCTGAGCAGCACCAGCAGCACGATGCCCCGCACACCGGGCACGGCTTCGGCCGGGTGCTCGTCGCCGTCTACGGCCTGCTCGCCCTCGCGGCGACGGGCCGCTCGATCCTGCAGATCAGCGAGTACTTCGACCGGGCCCCGGTGTCCTACGTCCTGTCCGCCCTCGCCGCCGTCATCTACCTCGTCGCCACGATCGGCCTCGCCCGCGGCGACCGCGCGTCGGTCCGGCTGGCCACGGTCGCACTGAGCGTCGAGCTGCTCGGCGTCCTCGTCGTGGGCACGCTGTCCTACGTGGTCCCCTCGGCGTTCCCCGACAAGACCGTCTGGTCGCACTTCGGGTCGGGCTACGGCTACGTGCCACTCGTGCTGCCGATCGTGGGCCTGTGGTGGATCCACCACACCGCGCGCGCCGGAGATGCCACGGACGGAGCAGCGACCGCCCGCCGATAGGGTTGCCGCCATGACTTCGCAGCCCGCAGCCGCCGCCGCGACCGCGGCCACCGGCCCCCTCACCGTCCGCGAGATCAGCCCCGACGAGGAGCTCGACACGCTCCACGCCGTCGGCGGCAGCTTCCTGCAGACGCCCGCGTGGGGGCAGGCCAAGGCCGGCTGGCGCCGCACGCCGCTCGGCTGGTTCGACGCCGCCGGCAACCGCGTCGGAGCCGGGATGGTCCTGTCGCGCACGATCCCGCGGCTGCGACGCACGTATGCCTACCTGCCCGAGGGGCCGGGGCTGCCGTGGGAGGCCGTCGCCGTTGACCCGGCCGCGTGGATCGACCCGCTCGTCACGTGGGCGAAGGGCAGTGGCGCGTTCGCGCTGCGCCTCGGGTTCCCGGTCGTCTCGCGCGTGTGGGACCGCGAGCCGGTGAAGAAGCAGGTGGCCGAGGGCGGCCTGCTCAGCTTCACGACGCTCGAGCCCGCGGTCGACAACCCGGTCGCCCGCTCGCTCGAGGACTGGCTCGGGCGTAACCGGTGGCTGCCCATCGGTGGCGACGGCGTCGCCGTCGGGCAGCCGCGCCTGCTCTGCGTCGTCGACCTGCGCGGCCGCACCGTCGACGAGCTGAACAAGGGCATGAACCAGCAGTGGCGCCGCAACGTCAAGAAGGCCGCGAAGTCGGGGGTGCAGGTGCGCGCCGTCGGCCTCGAGGGCCTCGACACCTTCCACGACCTCTACGTCGAGTCGGCCCAGCGCGACAACTTCCTGCCCCGGCCCAAGCCCTACTTCGAGACCATGGCCCGCTCGTTCATGCAGGACGGCGAGGACCGCGAGTCGCGCCCGCGCGCCTGGTTCTACGAGGCCCACGTCGACGGCGACGTGCTCGCCTCGGCCCTGATGATCCGCTTCGGCCCGACCTTCTCCTACCTCTACGGCGGCTCCACCGAGCGCAACCGCGACGCCCGCGCCTCCAACGCCCTGCAGTGGCAGGCGATGCAGGACGCTCTCGAGCAGGGCTGCGAGGCCTACGACTTCCGCGGCTTCAACACCTCCCTCGGTGCGACGAGCCCGCTGACCGGCCTGCTGCTGTTCAAGCTCGGGGCCGGCGCCGACGTGCGCGAGATGGTGGGCGAGCGCGAGCTCGTCATCAGCCGGTTCTGGCACACCGCCTTCCAGCGCGCGATGGCCCTGCGCATCGCGATCAACAAGCGTCGCAAGGCTGCTCGCGCGTCCGCCGACGACGCCGACATCTGAGGACCGCGCCGGCGCGCCACCCGTCAGTCAGCCCGAGCGGGCCGGGAGCGTGACCGCGCACGTGACCGGCCCGTCGGCGGTGACGAGGGACACGAGCGTGCCGCCGGCGTAGATGCGGCACTCCAGGGTTCCCGCGCCGCCCGTCGGCCGGACCTCCACCTGCACCGGGGTGGCCGCGGTGGGTCCGCCGATCCCGCCGACGGCGGCCTCCACGACCCAGGGCAGGGCTGCGACGACCGTGTCGACCAGCTGCTGCCCGCCGACGGTGATGCCCGTCGAGGCCTCGAGTCGTCCGTCGCCGACGACCTCGACGCGCAGCTGCCGGACGTCTGCGGGCATCGGGTGCACCTGCCGCTGTCGGCCGGTGAGGGGAGCGGTGCCGCCGAGCGGGGGCGCGTCGGCGAGCTCGACCCACGACACCAGCGAGGCCGGTGCGGGGTCGGCGGGCTGGGCGTCGCCCCGCCGCTGCCCGAGTCGTTTCCGACGTGGGGGTCCACACCTGGGTCGTAGCCGAACTCCGGGTCGGACCCGACCGACACCGAGCTGGAGTCGCCGCCGAGCTCCACGTGCACCCCGCCGTTGACCCCGAGAAGCACTGCCAGCGCCAGGGCGCCGGCCGCCCAGACGCCCCAGCGGCCTCCGGTGCCCGGGGGGCGGACCGGCGTGGCGGGTCGGTGGACGGGGCGCCTGCCCGGGAAGGCGGTGGTGTGCGACAGGCGGGGGC
>JAEXXY010000376.1 GCA_023451855.1 Actinomycetes bacterium | reverse complement strand
GCCCACTCGGGGGCCGTCACCTCGGCCGCCGAGGACGCCTCGGGCTCGACGACGGCGGGTTCCTGGGCCACCGGCTCGGCGGGCGCCGCGTCGCCGGGCTCGGGGACCTCGGGGGTCTGCGAGGACTCGGCGCCCTCGGTCGCGTCGACGGTGTCGCTGCCCTCGGTGGTCCGGACTGACTCGAGGGTGTCGGCCATCTCGGCGGCCGGCGTCACGGGCGCCGGCTCGTCGGTGGACGCATCGGGCTGGACGTCGTCCTGGACCTCCGACCGGGCCTCCGGCTGTGATTCGGTGGAGGCCTCGGTCGAGGCCTCGGTGGAGGCCTCGGTGGAGGCCTCGGTGGCCTCGGTGGCCTCGGGGGCCTCGGCGGCCTCATCGGGGCGGGGCTCGTGCACGTCGCTCATGCCTTCTTCTCCGTCACGCTCACACTCAGGATGCTGATCGGGGACACCGGGGTACCGTCGGCAGGGCTCGGCGGCAGGGCCTTGTTCGCCGCGATCTTCGCGACGATGTCAAGACCCTTGGTGACCTTCCCGAAGATCGTGTAGCCGCCGCCGTCGGTCGGCAACTTTGTTTCCTTGTACGTGATGAAGAACTGGCCGCCGTTGCTGTTCGGGTCCTGGGTGCGGGCCATCGCGAGGCTGCCGGTCGGGTAGGTGCCGTCCTTCGGGGCGTTCTCGATGCCGAAGGTGTAGCCGGGACCGCCGGAACCGGTGCCGGTGGGGTCACCGCACTGGAGCACGTAGATGCCCTGGGTCGTGACGCGGTGGCAGGGGCTCGGCGCCCAGTACCCGGCCTTGGCCAGGTTGACGAACGAGGCGACCGTCTGGGGGGCCTTCGCGCCGTCGAGCTCGACGACGATGTCGCCGCAGGTCGTCTTGATGGTGGCGACGAAGGTCTTGCCGGCGGCCGTCTTCTTGTCGGGCACCTGGGTGAGCTTCTTCGGGGTCTTCTGCAGTGCCGGGGGCTTGGTGCACCCGGGCGCGAGCTTCTGGCCGGCCAGCAAGCCGTTCGCACCGGTGGTGGGACTCGTCTCGGACGCACTCGGGGTCGCGGTCGTCGTCGGGGCCGCCGCGGGAGCCGGCGTGTCGGAGCTCCCCACGAGCTTGGGCACGACGATGACCGCCGCGATGACGAGGATGACCGCGAGGATCACGCCGAACACCTGCTTGTCCCGCGTCGAGTCGCTGACCGGCGGCTTCGCCTTGCTCAGCTGCTCCTCGTGGCGGCGGCGCGCACGTGCGCGTTCCTGCTCTTTGGTCACGAACCTCTCCTCGGACGGGCCGCTGGGGGTGGTCCCCGGGCGTTCGGTCATTTTATGGAAGTCGACGGGCGCTCACGCAGCGGTACCGGTCACGAGTCCATGACAACTGGCTCCGTTCCGGAGATGTTGCGGTGGACGCCGCCCCCAAAGGCACCCCTCGCTAGGCTCGCCGGGTGCTCACCATCGCCTTCCCCGCCCAGGCCTTCGACACGAACTGCTACGTCATCGCGCCGGCCGCGGGGGAGGAGTGCCTCGTCGTCGACCCGGGCGTGGGCGTCGTCGACACGCTGCGCGAGGTCCTGTCCGAGCACCGGCTCCGGCCGGCGGCGGTGCTGCTGACCCACGGGCACGTCGACCACGTCTACTCGGTGACGCCGGTGTGCGGCGCCGACACGGCCGCCTACATCCATGCCGACGATCGGTACCGGCTCACCGACCTGCTGGCCCGGAGCAACCCCGGCCTCGTCGCGATGCTCGAGCAGCAGTTCGGCACGGCCGCCACGTGGACCGAGCCGAGCAACGTCGTCGAGATCGGCGACGGCACGCACCTGACGCTGGCCGGGATCGACGTCGACGTCGTGCACGCGCCCGGCCACACCGAGGGCTCGGTGATGTTCGGCATCGACCGGGTGCCCGAGGGCATCCGCGACCAGGTCGACGTCGACCGGACCATGGTGACCGGCGACGTCCTCTTCGCCGGCTCGATCGGGCGCACCGACCTGCCGGGCGGCGACCCGGCCGCGATGCAGCGCAGCCTGCGCGAGAAGGTGCTGCCCCTGCCCGACACGACACTCGTGCTCCCGGGCCACTACCAGGCCACGACGATGGCCCACGAGCGGGCCACGAACCCCTACCTGAGAGACTTGGGCACGTGAGCAGCACCCCGAGCACCAAGGTCATGCCGATCAGCGGCTTCCCCGAGTACCTGCCCGCCGAGCGCATCGTCGAGCAGCGCTTTCTCGACGTCATCCGCGAGACCTTCGAGCTGCACGGCTTCTCCTCGGTCGAGACCCGCTCGATCGAGCCGGTCGACCGCCTCCTCGGCAAGGGCGGCGATGCCGACAAGGAGATCTACGCCGTCTCCCGCCTGGCCGGCGACGACGAGGACGCCCGGTGGGGGCTGCACTTCGACATGACCGTGCCGTTCGCCCGCTACGTGCTGGAGAACGCCGGCAAGCTGTCCTTCCCGTTCCGCCGCTACCAGATCCAGAAGGCGTGGCGCGGCGAGCGGCCCCAGGAGGGCCGGTACCGCGAGTTCACCCAGGCCGACATCGACGTCGTCGACACCGGCGAGCTGAGCCCGCACTTCGAGGCGGAGATGCCGCTCGTCATCGCCGACGTCTTCAGCCGGTTCCCGGTCGGCGAGTTCGTCATCCAGGTCAACAACCGCAAGATCCCGAACGGCTTCTACCAGGGCATCGGCCTCACCGACGTCATCGGCACGCTGCGCATCGTCGACAAGCTCGACAAGGTCGGCCCCGAGAAGGTCCGGGTCATGCTCCTCGAGGCGGGTGCCACCGACGAGCAGGCCGACCAGTGCCTGGCCCTCGCCGACATCCGCACCGACGACCTCTCCTTCGTCGAGCGCGTCCGCGCCCTCGGCGTCGAGCACCCGCTCCTCGACGAGGGCCTCGAGTCGCTCGCGAACGTCATCCGCACGGGCATGGCGCACGCGCCCGGGCGCATCGTCGCCGACCTGCGCATCGCGCGCGGCCTGGACTACTACACCGGCACCGTCTACGAGACGCAGTTCGTCGGGCACGAGTCGTGGGGCTCCTTCTGCTCCGGTGGCCGCTATGACGCCCTCGCCAGCGACGGCCGCAACACCTACCCGGGCGTCGGCATCTCGATCGGCGTCACCCGCATCCTCGGCCTGCTCGTCGGGCGCGGGCTCGTCACGGCGTCGCGGTCCACGCCGGCAGCGGTGCTCGTCGCCCTCAACGACGACGCCTCCCGCGAGGGCGCGGTCGCGATCGCGACGGCCCTGCGGCGTCGTGGCGTCGCCTGCGAGGTCGCGCCGAAGGCGGCGAAGTTCGGCAAGCAGATCCGCTACGCCGAGCGTCGGGGCATCCCGTACGTCTGGTTCCCCTCGGCCGGCGAGTCCGGCGACGAGGTCAAGGACATCCGCTCGGGCGAGCAGGTGCCGGCCGACGCCGCGTCGTGGACGCCTCCGGCCGCGGACCTGCACCCTGCGGTGACGCGCGTCGCCGACTGACGCACCGTCCGACTGACGCACCGTCCGACTGATGCGCCGTCCGTCTGACGCGCCTGGCGACGACGGCGCGCGGGCCGCGCTCAGACGCGAGGCGGGCGCAGGCCCTGGTCGCGCAGCTCGAGGGTGGCCAGCTCGCGGATGACGGCCGTGTCCTGGCGACGCCACGCCCCGGCCGGGTCGTCGCTGATCCGGGCGAGGGCGCTCATCGGCTGCGTCGCCATGGCCCGCAGCGCGAAGAGGTCGAGGTCGGCACTGGCGTCGATGAACCGCTGGGCCGCCGAGGCGCGCCGCACGAACCCGACGCGCACATAGAGCCACAGGACCACGACGATCGTGATCGGCACGAGGGCGACGACGAGCCCGAGCACGAGGGCGACCCGCTCGACCGTCGTGGCCATCGTCGTGCCAGCCTGGCTCAGCGTCGTGCCGGACGACGCGGCCTGCCCGAGCCACTGCCTGAGCTGGTCGCCGACGAGCGGGATCTGCCCGGCCTGGTCGCCCGCGCCGGTCAGCGAGCGGTGCACCGAGCTGCCGGCGGAGGTGATCGAGTCGGCGGGCGCCTTCAGGCCCATGACGACGTCGTGGGTCTGCCGGCCGAGCCACACCCACACCCCGACCCACAGGAGGATGAGGATGTCGGACAGCAGCTGACGCGTCCGGCGGACGGGCGTGTCGGCGTAGAGCTTCATCGGGTGGCCTCTCTCGTCGTCCGGGCCAACCTACGCGCCGGAGCAGGGAAGTGGGCCAGTGTGCCGAGGGGGTCACGGGCGGCTCGGTGGCGCGGATACGCTGGCCTCGCGGCCGGTGGACGGGGCCGCCCGACCGCGGCAACGGCGCCACGGGTGGTCGTGAGTCCGGAAGGAAGTGCAGCACGATGAAGGTCGGCATCCCTCGCGAGGTCAAGAACCACGAGTACCGCGTGGCCATCACCCCATCGGGGGTCCACGAGCTCACCGACCAGGGGCACGACGTGCTCGTCGAGAAGGACGCAGGGGTCGGGTCGCTGATCAGCGACGACGACTACGTCGCCGCGGGGGCCCGCGTCATCGGATCGGCCGACGACGTCTGGGGCGAGGCCGACATGGTGCTCAAGGTCAAGGAGCCCGTGGCCGAGGAGTACCACCGGATGCGCGAGGGCCTGACCCTCTTCACCTACCTGCACCTCGCCGCCGACAAGCCCCTCACCGAGGAGCTCCTCAAGCGCAAGGTCACCGGCATCGCCTACGAGACGGTCCAACTGCCCTCCGGCGCCCTGCCACTGCTCTACCCGATGTCCGAGGTCGCCGGCTGCCTCGCGCCGCAGGTCGGCGCGCACGCACTGATGCGCGCGCAGGGCGGGCGCGGCGTCCTGCTGGGTGGTGTCGGCGGCGTCGCCAACGCCAAGGTCGTCATCCTCGGTGCGGGCGTGTCCGGACAGAACGCGGCGAACATCGCCCTCGGCATGGGCGCCGACGTCACGCTGCTCGACACCGACCTCGACAAGCTGCGGATGTCGTTCTGGCGCTACGACAACCAGGTGCACGGCCTCGCGTCCTCGAAGCTGATGGTGCAGGAGCAGGTGCTGCAGGCCGACATGGTCATCGGCGCGGTGCTCATCCCGGGCGCGGCCGCCCCCAAGCTCGTCTCGAACGAGCTCGTGTCGCAGATGAAGCCGGGCTCGGTGCTCGTCGACATCGCGATCGACCAGGGCGGTTGCTTCGAGGACAGCCACGCCACGACGCACGCCGATCCCACCTACCGGGTGCACAACTCGGTCTTCTACTGCGTCGCGAACATGCCCGGCGCGGTGCCGAACACCTCGACGTACGCGCTGACCAACTCGACGCTGCCCTACGCCGTCAAGCTGGCCAACCAGGGCTGGCGCGACGCGCTGCGCTCGGACCACGCCCTCGCCCTCGGCCTCAACACCCACGACGGCCACGTCACCTACGCCGGCGTCGCCGAGGCGCACGGCATGACCTCGGTCTCGCTCGACGAGGCCCTGTCCTGACCCACCAGCCCGTCGCGCCCGTCGCGCCCGTCGCGCCCGTCGAGGCGCCGGCCGCGGTCGTCACACGCATCGAACGTGACGTCCGCGGCTGGCTCGACCACGTCCGCGTCGAGAAGGGCGCGTCCGACAACACGCTCTCCTCCTACCGACGCGACCTGCGGGCCTACACGGCCCACCTCGCAGCCCGCGGGGTCACCGACGCCGGGAGCGTCACGGAGGCCGACGTCACCGACTTCCTCGCCGCCCTGCGCGAGCGGGGCCTCGCCGCGTCGTCGGCCGCACGGACCCTCGTCGCGGTGCGGGGCTTCCACCGCTTCCTCGCGCTCGAGGGGGAGGTGCCGACCGACCCGGCCGCCAACGTCGCACCCCCGAAGCCCCCGGCCCGGCTGCCCAAGGCGATCTCCGTCGACGCGGTCGAGCGGCTCCTCGCCGCGGCGTCGGTCGGCGACACGCCCGAGTCGCTGCGTGACCGGGCCCTGCTCGAGCTGCTCTACGGCGCGGGAGCCCGTATCAGCGAGGCGGTCGGCCTCGACGTCGACGACCTCGAGCTGCCGAGCGGCCCGGGGGCCTCCGGCGTCTCGGCGGTGCGCCTGCACGGCAAGGGCGGCAAGGAGCGCCTCGTGCCCGTCGGGCGGTACGCCGTCGACGCCGTCAGCGCCTACCTCGTGCGGGGCCGACCCGCCCTCGCCGTCAAGGGCAGGGGAGGGCCTGCCCTCTTCCTCAACCAGCGCGGCAACCGGCTCTCGCGGCAGTCGGCATGGGCCGTCATCCGGAGGGCCGCCGAGCGGGCCGACCTCACCGAGCACGTCTCGCCACACACCCTGCGCCACTCCTTCGCGACCCACCTGCTCGACGGCGGCGCCGACGTCCGCGTCGTGCAGGAGCTGCTCGGGAACGCGTCGGTCACGACGACCCAGATCTACACGATGGTCTCGACACACCGGCTCCGAGAGGTGTATGCGACGGCTCATCCGCGTGCGCGCTGATAGGGTCACTCGTGATCGGCGAGAGCCCGACCACTGACCTGAGACGAGGTCGACCGAGTGGAACACCAGGTGAACGAGGAGTCACGCGAGACCATGCAGTCCGTGCCGTCCGAGCACCTCGACACACGACCCGGCGGCGCCGGCGCCCACAGTGGCCCCGCGCCCGAACGCATCGTCCCCGCCGCCCAGCTGCAGGTCGACGCACGCAACGGCCTCGGCCCCACCGGTCGCCCCCTGCCTGACTTCCCGATACCGCCCCCGCTGTCCAGCCACGGCCCGGCCCGCGTCATCGCCATGTGCAACCAGAAGGGCGGCGTCGGCAAGACGACGACGACGATCAACCTCGGCGCGGCCCTGGCCGAGCTGGGCCGCAAGGTCCTCGTCATCGACTTCGACCCGCAGGGCGCGCTGTCGGTCGGGCTCGGCGTCAACGCCCTCGAGCTCGACACGACGATCTACAACCTCCTCGTCGAGCGTGGCCACGAGATCCACGACGTCATCCAGCACACCCGCACCCCGGGTCTCGACGTCGTGCCGGCCAACATCGACCTGTCCGCCGCCGAGGTGCAGCTCGTCGGCGAGGTCGCCCGCGAGCAGATCCTCGCCCGCGTGCTGCGGCCCGTCGTCGACGAGTACGACGTCATCCTCATCGACTGCCAGCCCTCGCTCGGCCTGCTCACCGTCAACGCCCTGACGGCCGCGCACGGCGTCGTCATCCCGCTCGAGTGCGAGTTCTTCGCCATGCGCGGCGTCGCCCTGCTCGTCGACACGATCGAGAAGATCACCGACCGGCTCAACCCGCGCCTGCAGGTCGACGGCATCCTCGCCACGATGTACGACGCCCGCACGCTGCACAGCCGCGAGGTCGTCAAGTCGGTCGTCGACCACTTCGGCGACCAGGTGTTCCACACGGTCATCAGCCGCACGGTGAAGTTCCCCGACGCGACGCTCGCCGCCGAGCCGATCACGACGTACTCCTCCGAGCACTCCGGGGCCAACGCCTACCGGCAGCTCGCGCGCGAGCTCATCTCGCGCGGCGGCGCCGCCTGATCCCGGCTGACACGATGACCGAGCAGGACATCGTCGACCGCGTGACGGTCGACGCGCCGAGCCCCGCGCCGGACACGGGAACGTTCGGCAACCTCGAGGACCTCGGCGGCACGGCCGCCGCGACCGCGGGTTCCGACGCCGCGGCGGGGATCACCCCGGGCGGCATCCTGACCCGCCGGCAGGCGAGCGCCCCCTTCCAGGTCCACCTCGACGTCTTCTCCGGCCCCTTCGAGCTGCTTCTCGGCCTCATCAGCAAGCACAAGCTCGACATCACCGAGGTGGCCCTGGCCCAGGTCACCGACGAGTTCATCGCCCACATCCGCACCGCCCAGGCCGCCGACGACGACTGGGACCTCGGGCAGGCCAGCGAGTTCCTCCTCATCGCCGCGACCCTCCTCGACCTGAAGGCCGCCCGGCTCCTCCCGCAGTCCGGCCCCGAGGACGACGAGGACCTCGCCCTCATCGAGGCCCGCGACCTGCTCTTCGCCCGGCTGCTGCAGTACCGCGCCTACAAGGAGATCGCCGGCGCCTTCCGCGAGCGGATGGCGACCGCCGGGCGCATCACGCCCCGCCAGGCGGGCCTCGAGCCGGAGTTCGCGAGCCTGCTGCCCGAGCTCGTCATCGCCATCACGCCCGAGCAGTTCGCGATGATCGCGGCGCGGGCCATGACGCCCAAGGTCCCTCCGACCGTGGGCCTCGACCATCTGCACGCGCCGCAGGTCAGCGTCCGCGAGCAGGCCGCCATCGTCGTGGCGCGGCTACGCACCCGCGGGCAGGTGTCCTTCCGCAGCCTCGTCGCCGACGCCGACAGCACCCTCGTCATCGTGGCCCGGTTCCTCGCGCTGCTCGAGCTGTTCAAGGAGGCGGCCATCGCCTTCGAGCAGGCCGAGGCCCTCGGCGAGCTCGACATCCGCTGGACCGGAGCCGACGACGGCGACGTGGAGATCACCGACGAGTTCGACGAGGACGACGAAGCCGACGAGGCCCCCAGGATCGCCGAGACCCCCGAGCCGCCCGCCCCGGCACCACAGACCGACGCAGGAGCAGACGATGAGTGACGACGACGCCGTGACGGTCCCGGTGGACGCCACGGACGCCGCGGACGCCGTGGACGCCGTGGACGACGGGCCGGCGCCCGAGCCGGACGCCGAGCCGGTGGTGGAGCCCGAGGCCGAGCCGGTGGCGGAGGCCGACGAGCAGATCGCCTTCGACATCAACGACTTCCCGGGCGGTGCGCGCTCCGCGCTCGAGGCCGTCCTCATGGTCATCGACGAGCCGGTCACCGAGATCGCTCTCGCCTCGGCGCTCGAGCTGCCGGTCGAGGACGTCCGCGAGCACCTGCACGCCCTCGAGGCCGAGTACACCGAGCAGCTGCGCGGCTTCACCCTCCGTCCCGTGGCCGGCGGCTGGCGCATGTACAGCCGCACCGACTACGCCCCGGTCGTCGAGAAGTTCGTCCTCGACGGCCAGCAGGCCAAGCTGACCCAGGCCTCCCTCGAGACCCTCGCCGTCATCGCCTACCGCCAGCCCGTGTCGCGGGCCCGGGTCAGCGCGGTCCGCGGCGTCAACGTCGACGGCGTCGTGCGCACGCTCGTCTCGCGCGGTCTCATCGAGGAGGTCGAGGGCACGGGGGACAGCGGCGCGGTGCTCTACCGCACGACGCCGTTCTTCCTCCAGCGCATGGGCCTCGGGTCGATCGACGACCTGCCCCCGTTGGCGCCGTACCTGCCGGACGCCGACGTCATCGACGAGCTCATCGAGGAAGGACACGCATGAGCGAGTACTCACGCTCCCCGCGCCAGCCGCGGAAGAAGGGGTCCGGCTCCGGACGCTCCGGAGGCACCGGAACGGGAGGTGCCGGGCGAGGACGATCCGCCCAGCCCTCGCGCGGCGGCAAGACCGCCTCACGCGGCCAGCGCTCGGCGCCCCGGTTCGCCGGATCGACCAAGCCGAGCCAGCCCACCCGCCTGCCGGATCGTCGCCAGCAGCCGCAGGTCGACGTCCACGACCCCGACGGCACGCGCCTGCAGAAGCTCATGGCCGCCGCCGGCGTCGGTTCGCGCCGCGTCTGCGAGAACCTCATCGCCGAGGGCCGGGTGCAGGTCGACGGCCAGGTCGTCACCGAGCTCGGCGTGCGCGTCGACCCGCGCACGGCGGTCGTCCACGTCGACGGCGTCCGCGTCAACCTCGACGAGGACCGCGTCTACCTCGCCTTCAACAAGCCCAGGGGCGTCGTCACGACGATGAGCGACGACCTCGGCCGCGTCTCGCTCGCCGACTACGTCGGCAACCGCGAGGAGCGGCTCTTCCACGTCGGTCGCCTCGACGCCGACACCGAGGGCCTGCTCCTGCTGACGAACGACGGCGACCTGGCGCACCGGCTCCAGCACCCGGCCTACGGCGTCCTCAAGACCTACCTCGCCACGGTCCGCGGCCCGGTGGCCCGCGATGTCGGCAAGCGGCTGCGCGAGGGCGTCGACCTCGAGGACGGCCCGGTCACCGTCGACTCGTTCAAGATCGTCGACAGCCAGCCCGGCCGGGCGCTCATCGAGGTGGTCCTGCACGAGGGCCGCAAGCACGTCGTGCGCCGGATGCTCGAGGCGGTCGGCCACCCGGTCCTCGAGCTCGTCCGCACCGAGGTCGGGCCGATCCGCCTCGCCGACCTCAAGTCCGGCCGCCTGCGCCGCCTCAACAAGGCCGAGATCGGGGCCCTGTACAAGGCCGCCGGTCTGTGACCCGACCGACCGGACCGACCCACGTCCACGTCGTCGGCACCGGCCTCATCGGCACGAGCCTCGGCATCGCGCTGACCAACGGGGGCCACCGCGTCACGCTCGAGGACCCGTCGCCGACGGCCGTGCACCTGGCCCGCGACCTGCGCGCCGGCGAGCCCCTCGCCGCCGGGCCGCGGGGCGAGGACCCCGACGTCGTGGTC
>JAEXXY010000324.1 GCA_023451855.1 Actinomycetes bacterium | reverse complement strand
AGCGTCGTGCGGCGCGGTACCAGCCGATCGGGCCGGTGATGGCCGCCGGGCTGGCGAGCAGGGCGGCATAGCGCCGGCGGTCCTCCTCGGGCAGCCCGCTGCGGCGCATGAGGGTCTGGAAGCGTCGGGCCATGACCTGCTCGGGGAGCCTCGGCAGCTGGAAGGCCGCCATGTACCACGACCGGCGGCGCTGGTCCCAGCCTCCGCGCCACGCGCGCCCGAGCGCGGCCGGATGGGGGGTCGACAGAGCCGTCAGGGAGGCGACGCGCCCGGCGTGGTTGGCGGCGAGCAGCCAGGCGATGCCACCGCCCCAGTCGTGCCCGACGACGTGGACGCGCTCGTGGCCCGACGCGTCGATGAGCGCGAGCACGTCGGAGAGCAGCCCGTCGGTGCGGTAGGCGTCGACTCCCGTGGGCCGCGCACCGGGGGAGTAGCCGCGCTGGTCCGGGGCGAGGGTGCGCAGTCCGGCCTCGTGCAGCAACGGAGTGACCGACCGCCAGCTCGTGCGGTCGGTCGGGAAGCCGTGCAGGAGGACGACGACCTCGCCGCCGAGCGGTCCGGTGTCGTCGACGTCGAACCGCAGGCCGTCGCGGGCGAAGGTGCGGATGCGCTGGTCGTCGCGGCTCACCCGCCCATCCTGCCCCGTGTGCCCTGGTGCGTCCCGACTCAGGGACGGGTCAGGGACAAACCCGAGGCGGGGCGGCCCACACCCGAAATACGCTGGAACCGTGCCCGACGCCACCCGTGACCTGCGACTGGGCCGCCGGTGGTGGCACCTGTCCCGCACCGGCCTGCTCTTCGGCGCCGCGTACTTCCTCATCTCGATGTCGCCGAGCCTGCTGCCACGCACCTGGTACTACCAGGGCCTCATCAGCGGGCTCTGCGCGTCGGTCGGCTATGCGCTCGGGGTCCTCGTCGCCTGGGTCGTGCGCTCGCTGGCCCGGCTCATCGACCTGCGTGTGCACGTCAGCGGCGAGGCCCGGCACTGGATCCGCGTCGCGGCGCCGGTCTTCGGCGCCGTCGCCGTCATCGGCATCACCGTGGCCAACGTGCGCTCGCAGGCGCGCACCGCGGCCGTCGTGCGGCTCGAGCCGCTCGATCCCCTCGACTGGGCGCTCGCCCTCGCGCTCGCGGCCGCCATCGCGGTGCTGTTCGTGCTCGTCGCCCGCGGCCTGCGTGGCATGACGCACGGCCTGGCCGAGGCGGCCGGGCACGTGCTGCCCAAGGCCGTCGCGTCGATGATCGCCGTCGTCGTCGTGGCCACGGCCACCGCGTGGGTCACCGACAGCGTCCTGTTCCACCGCGGCCTCGACGCGTTCGCCGCCGTGGCCGCCAAGGTCAACGCGGAGGCGCCCTCGAACCGCCCCGCGCCGCGTTCCACGCTCGTGTCCGGCGGCCCCGGGTCGTACGAGACGTTCGCGAGCCTCGGTTACCAGGGCCAGATGTTCGTCACGAGCGCGCCCACGGCACAGGAGATCTCAGCGGCCACCGGGCGCGGCGCCCTCGAGCCGATCCGCGTCTACGCGGGCCGTACCGGCGACCGCACCATCGACGACGTCGCCGAAGCAGTGGTGCGTGAGCTGCGGCGTACGGGGGCCTTCGACCGCAAGGTGCTGGCCGTCATCACGACCACGGGCACCGGGTGGGTCGACGACTGGTCGGCGCAGTCGATCGAGTACCTGAGCAACGGCGACTCCGCGATCGCGGCGATGCAGTACTCCTTCCTGCCGAGCGCGCTCGCCATCCTCACCGACCGGGACACGCCCCGCGCGGCCGGCACGGCCCTCTTCGACAAGGTCTACGCGGTGTGGAAGGCCCTCCCCGAGGGGCACCGGCCGCAGCTCGTGGTCGGCGGCGAGTCGCTGGGGTCCTACGGCGGCCAGGGGGCCTTCCGCGACGAGGCCGACATGCTCGCGCGGGCCCAGGGCGGGGTGTGGGTCGGCACGCCGAGCTTCACGAGCATCGCCGGGGGCCTCACCGCCCGGCGCAACGAGGGCTCGCCCGAGATCGTCCCCGTCGTCGACGACGGCCTCCACGTGCGCTTCGCGGCGAGCGGCGACCAGCTGACCCACGACTACTACGGGCGTCAGTACGGCGCCTGGGACTTCCCGCGGTTCGTCTACGCCCAGCACCCGTCCGACCCCGTCGTGTGGTGGAACCCGGCGCTGCTCGGCGAGCAGCCCGACTGGCTGCGCGAGCCGCGGGGCCGTGACGTCAACCCGGACGTCACATGGATCCCGTTCGCCACCTTCTGGCAGCTGACCACCGACATGGCGGTCGGCCACGACCCGCCCGACGGGTTCGGGCACCGCTACGGGGCCGAGCTCGTGCCGGCCTGGGGGTCGGTGCTCGGCGGGTCGCCGACGGACGACTACTCCCGTCTCATCGCGGGCATCCAGAAGACCGTCAACCGCGTGGCCTGACAGCCCGTCTCCCTCACGCACTGCTCCCACCACGGGAGCAGCAGGTGAGCGTCCGCACCACCTCCTCCGGGCGAGGAGACACTCGCTCGGTCCCTCACGACTGCTCCCACCACGGGAGCAGCAGGTGAGCGTCCGCACCACCTCCTCCGGGCGAGGAGACACCCGCTCGGTCCCTCACGCACTGCTCCCACCACGGGAGCAGCGCGTGAGGGATCAGGGGGCGCGGTGGCCCGGGCTGCCGAGGCCGAAGCGCGCGACGTGGTGCCAGACGCGCTTGAGGGTCTGCGGGTCGTGCTCGCCCGTCGCGGCGGCCTCGCCCACGATGCGCGGCGTCAGGACGCCGTCGACGCCGAGGCGTTCGCCGAGCGCGACCACCTCGGGCCCGCGATAGTCCGGGTGGGCCCGCAGCACCTCGACCGGTAGGCGGTAGCCGACGTGCCACTCGACGGGCACGCCGAGCCGGGTCGCGTCGTCCTCGACGGCGGTGCCGCGGAACGACGGGTCGATCACGAGGGCCTCGACGTCGGCGCGCAGGTCGATCACGCCGTGGACGTGCGCCTCGACGTAGTCGTCGAGCAGGTCGTACTCGTCCGACACTGCCGCATCGGCGAGCGCGAACGCGTCGGCCGTGCCGAACAGCGCGGGCTCGAAGACGCTGTCGGGAAAGCAGAACGTCGTCCGGTCGAAGGTGTGCGGGGCCAGCCGCAGGTGGCTGGAGCCGAAACGCGGGGCAGCGCCGTTGGGGCGACGGTGCAGGTCGAGGGCCCCGTACCGCGGCCGGAGCGCGTCCGGCGCCGCGTCGTAGGCACCGCCGAACATCCGGCTCTCCCAGCGCCACCGGTCGCCGCCCGGGTGTGCCGTCAGGCCACCGTTGCTCGTGCGCGTCTCGAACTGCGACCGGTACACACCGTCGTCGGCGAGCCGAGCCAGCACGGTGCGACCGTGGGTGACGCCCTCGAGGCGCTCCGGGTGGAAGTTGAGGGTGACCCGCAGCGTCGGGTCGAGCGGGGCGCCGGTGGCCCGCTCGCCGACGTGGGCGACCGCCCGGCGAACGGCGTCCGGCAGGGCCGGGTGGTCCATGCGGTGCCGCCTCCTCGGATGCGTCGGGCTGGGGTGTGGGCCACTGTGTCACGACCGCGGTGCCGCGAGGTGCGACGATGCGTCGTGTGTCGGCGAGCGCGGTCTACCTCATCCTCGGGCTCGCGCTGCTGCTCGCTGCCGTGCTGCCCACGGCCCTCGAGCGGTACGCCGTGTCGGCGCCCATGGTCCTGTTGGCGCTCGGCGCCGGCATCGGCCTGCTGCCCCTGCCCGAGGGCCTCGTCCTCGACCCCGTCGACATCCGCGCCCAGGTCGAGCACGTCACCGAGCTGACCGTCCTCGTCGCCCTCATGGGCGTGGGCCTCGCGCTCGACCGTCCGCTCAGCCTGCGCGACCGCGCCAGCTGGCGCCGCTGGTCGCCGACGTGGCGGCTGCTCGTCGTGGCGATGCCGGTGACGATCGCGGCGGTGGCGCTGCTCGGGTGGGGCTCGGCGTCGCGGCGCCGGCCGCGCTCCTGCTGGGCGCGGCCCTGTCGCCGACCGACCCGGTGCTCGCGGGCGACGTGCAGGTCGGCGGCCCGCACGTCGATGCCGACGCCGAGGGGCTGGAAGAGGTCGACGAGGCCGACGAGGTGCGCTTCGCGCTGACGTCGGAGGCCGGTCTCAACGACGGCCTGGCGTTCCCGTTCGTGCACGCCGCGGTCTTCCTCGCGACGCTCGGACCGGTCAGCGCGTGGTTCGGCGGCTGGGTCGCGTGGGACCTGCTCGGCAAGCTCGCGATCGGCGTCGCGATCGGCGTCGCCGTCGGCTGGCTGCTCGCGAAGGTGGCCTTCCGCTCGCCGCGGCGCTCGCTGCGCCTCGCCGAGCAGGGTGAGCCGCTGCTGGCCATCGCGGCCCTCGTCGCGACGTACGGGCTGAGCGAGGTGATCGGGGGCTACGGCTTCGTCGCGGTCTTCGCCTGCGGCATGACGATCCGGGCGGCGGAGCGCGGTCACGAGTACCACCGCGCGATGCACGAGGTCGTCTCCCGCCTCGAACGGCTGCTGACACTCGTCGTCCTCATGCTCCTCGGCATGGGGATGACCAACGGGATGCTGTCGGCCCTCGACTGGCGGGGAGCCGTCGTCGCCGTCACCATCGTCCTCGTCGTGCGCCCGGTCGCGGGCTGGCTCGCCCTGTCGGTGCGGGCCCGCCCCGTCGACGAGCCGGGCGGCCTCGAACCGGCCGAGCGGCGGGCGGCGGCGTTCTTCGGGGTCCGTGGCATCGGCACCCTCTACTACCTCGCGTGGGCGGCCGGCCAGCACGCCTTTCCCGAGGAGCGCTGGCTCTGGGCGACGGTCGCCGCGACGATCGCCCTGTCGGTCCTGGTCCACGGCGTCCTCGCGACGCCGGTGCTGCGTCGTCTGGAGGTGCGCCGGGAGGCGCGTCCGGAGGGACGGGGCTGACGCGTCGGGTCACGCCCTGGCTCCCTGACGCGTGCCGGCCTCCCCAGCGCCCCGCCGCGCCTGATAGGACGGGGCCATGGGCACGATGACCGAGTTCCCCGAGCACGAGCTGTCCGCCTACCGCGCCGACCCCGAGGGCGACCCGCGCGGCGCGGTGGTCGTGGTCCAGGAGATCTGGGGCCTGACCGACCACATCACCGACGTCGCCGACCGGTTCGCGGCCGAGGGCTACGTCGCGCTCGCCCCCGACCTGCTGGCCCACGTCGGCCTGACCGCTGAGGTCGGCAGCCGCATCTTCGCGCTGAACAACAGCGCGAGCGAGCAGGAGCGCCTCGCGGCCCAGCCGCAGCTGCGGGAGGCCACGACACCGGCGCGTCAGCCGGCGTTCGCGGCGTGGGCCGTGCCGGCGCTGCGTGCCGTCGTCGACGCGCTCGCGGGCGAGCCGGGCATCGACGGGCGCGTCGGCGTCGTCGGGTTCTGCTTCGGTGGCACGTACGCCTTCGCGCTCGCGGCCGCCGACGACCGCATCCGGGCCGCCGTCCCCTTCTACGGCACCTTCCCCGAGCAGGCCGACCCGGCGACGATCGCCTGCCCGGTGCTCGCCCTCTACGGCGAGGACGACCACCGGATCACCGACGGGGTGCCCGAGCTCGAGGCGCGGATGGCGGAGGCGGGCGTCGACTTCACGGCTCGCGTCTACCACGGCGTCGGGCACGCGTTCTTCAACGACGACGCGCCGTCGCGGTACAACGCCGACGTCGCTGCCGACGGGTGGCAGCGCACCCTGGCCTTCCTCGGCGAGCACGTCGGCCGCTGAGCCGCAGCGTCGGTCCGGGCCCCGCACAGCGATCTCCTCGGCGCTTCCGGCCCGTCGGCGACCGGCAGAGGGTAAGCCTTTCTCCATGAGCCCATCGAGCCCCTCGTCGAGCGAGAAGACCGAACCCGCGCCGAGCGCCCCGACGGAGTCGGGCACCCTCGACCCCGCGTCCCCGCTCGTGCTCGGGCCGATGCTGCGCTACGCCGGCGAGACCGAGGCGACGGTGTGGGTCGAGACCGCCGCCCGCGCGACCGTCACGGTTCGCGCGGGTGATCGCGAGTGGTCGGCGCCGACCTTCGTCGTCAAGGGCCACCACTACGCCCTCGTCGTCGTCGACGGCCTGGAGGCGGGTGGCGCGTGGGAGTACACCCTCGAGGTCGACGACGCCCGCGTGTGGCCGCCGGACGACGGCCGGTTCCCCGCGCCGCGGATCCGCACCATCGACCACTCCCGCCCGACGCGCCTGCTCTTCGGGTCGTGCCGCACGAGCGTGCCCCACGACGCCGCGGGCAACGCGTCCAACGGCGTCGACGCGCTCCGCACCCTGGCGCTCGCGCTCGCCGAGGGCACCGAGGAGTGGCCCGACCTCGTCGCCTTCCTCGGCGACCAGGTGTACGCCGACGAGACGTCGGAGGCGATGCGGGAGTTCATCGCCTCGCGGCGGTCACTGGAGGAACCCCCGGGCGAGGAGATCAAGGACTACGAGGAGTACTGCCACCTCTACCGGCTCGCCTGGTCGGACGAGGCGAACCGCTGGTTCTTCTCGACCGTGCCCAGCTGCATGATCTTCGACGACCACGACATCCGCGACGACTGGAACACCTCGTGGTCGTGGCACGAGGAGATCAACCGCACGCCGTGGTGGCACGAGCGGCTCATGGGCGGCCTCGCGTCGTACTGGGTGTACCAGCACATCGGCAACCTGTCGCCGGCCCAGCTCGCCGAGGACGAGGTGTACGCGGCCGTGCTCGCCGCCGAGGCGTTCGGCGGGGAGGAGCTCGACCTCACCGAGCCGCTCTTCGACCTCGTCCGACGCGTCGACCGGCACCCCGAGGTGTACCGCTGGAGCTACCGGCGCGATCTCGGCGACTCGCGCCTCGTCGTCGTCGACTCGCGGGCCGCGCGCGTCCTCGAGCCCGAGCGCCGCTCGATGCTCGACGCCGACGAGGAGAGCTGGCTCGACGAGCAGCTGACCGGCGACGTCGACCACCTCCTCATCGGCACGTCGCTGCCCTTCCTCCTGCCACCGGGCCTGCACGACTTCGAGGCCATCGACGAGGTCCTCGCGAGCAGCGGCGCGCACCACCGCCTCGTCGCCGGGCTGGCCGAGAAGAGCCGCCAGTCGATCGATCTCGAGCACTGGGCGGCCTTCAGCGAGGGGTTCGTCGAGGTGTTCGACATGGTCATGGACGTCGCGCGCGGCAACCGCGGCCGGGCGCCCGGGTCGATCACCTTCCTGTCGGGGGACGTGCACAACTCCTACGTCGCCGAGGTGGTCGACGCCGGGCAGTACGGAGCACGGTCGCGGATCGTGCAGGCCGTGTGCTCGCCGATCCGCAACCCGATGCCCCGGGGGATCCGCGTCATGATGTCGCTGTTCGCGCGCGGGCTGGTGCGGCCGATGCGGTTCCTCGCCGAGCGCTCCAAGCG
>JAEXXY010000316.1 GCA_023451855.1 Actinomycetes bacterium | reverse complement strand
GGCTCGTGCTGTGCGGCCTGCTCGTCGCGCTGACGATCCGTCACCTGCCGGGCACAGCGGGTCACTCGCCCGCTCTCGGCTTCCGTACCGGCACGGGACCAGTGGCCGGCCGTGACCTGCCCGGCGTCGTCATTGCCGCCCTCACGACGCTCGGGCTCGGGGCCGTGCTCGGACCGGAGGCGCCGCTCATCGCGATCGGCGGTGGGCTGGCGGCCCTGACGGTGCGTCTGGCGAAGCGGGACGCACCGCCCATGGCCGCGACGATCATGGCGTCCGCCGGCAGCTTCGCCGCCGTCAGCACGCTGCTCGGTTCGCCGCTGCTCGGCGCGTTCCTCATCATGGAGGCGGCCGGCATCGCGGGAGCGACCCTCAGCCTCGTCGCGCTGCCCGGCCTGCTGGCGTCGGGCATCGGCGCGCTCGTGTTCGTCGGGCTGGACGCCTGGACCGGGCTCGGCACGTTCTCGCTGGCCCTGACCACGGTGCCGCAGGCGCCCGTGCCGAGCATCGCGTCGCTGGCCTGGGCCGTGCCGATCGGGCTCATCGCGGCGCTGCTCGGCTGGTGCATACGCTGGCTCGCCCTGACGGTGCGGCCGCTCGTGCACCGCAACCGGGTGCCGGTCACGATGGGTCTCGGCCTGCTCATCGGACTGTGCGCCACCGCGTACCAGGTTCTCACCGGGCGGGGGTTCGCCGAGGTGCTCTTCTCCGGGCAGGACGCGCTGCCCGGCCTCGTCGCGAATGCCGCGAGCTACTCGCTTGGGGCGCTCGTGCTGCTCGCGCTGCTGAAGGGCATCGCCTACGGGCTCTCGCTCGCGGCCTTCCGCGGCGGCCCGGTGTTCCCCTCCATGTTCATCGGTGCCGTGCTCGGCGTCGCCGTGAGCGGACTGCCCGGCATGCAGATTGCGGCCGCCATCGGCACCGGCATCGGCGCGATGTGCTGCGCGATGCTGCGGCTGCCGCTCACCTCGGTGCTCCTCGCGACGGTGCTCATGGGCAAGGACGGGCTCACGATCACGCCGCAGGTCGTCGTCGCCGTCGTCGTGTCGTACGTCCTCACGGCGGCACTGCCCACGCCGGGACCACCGCAGCCGGAGCAGCCGGAGCCACCGGCGCAGCCTGCGGAGCCGGGGAAGACGGGGGAGTCGCGCGAGCCGGAGGAGCCCGCGAGGCGCGGGAGCACCGGCTGAGTCATCCCGTGGGTGTGAGTCGCCGCGGCAGGGATCCGTCGATAGTGGAGCGAACGACCAGCGTCGAGAAGGACCAACGGGATGCGTGTGCGACCGGATCGCCTGAACACGACGATCGCGTGGCTCTTCATGGCCGGCTCGGCGTGCTTCGTGGTCGGCTCGGTCCCGGCGTACGTGTCGGCCACCGGGAGCCGCAGCGACGACATCACCTACGTCGTCGGGTCGGTCTTCTTCACGTGCGCCTCCTACTGCCAGCTCGTCCAGGCACAGAGCCCGGGGACGACCGCCGTCGACGAGGCCACGCAGCACGTGCCGGTGCGGGTGCGTCTCGTCGGCTGGATGCCGCACGACCGCGCGTGGCTGGCCGCGGCCACCCAGTTCCCCGGCACGCTGTTCTTCAACATCAGCACCACCGCCGCCCTGACCCACAACGCGACGGCCGCCGAGTCGGACCGCTACGTGTGGCGACCCGACGTGTACGGGTCGGTGCTCTTCCTCGTGTCGAGCGCCTTCGGCGTGCTCGCGGTCTCGCGCCGCTTCCTCAGCGTCGAGCCCGAGTCCCTGCCGTGGCGGATCGCGTGGGTCAACATGCTCGGCTCGGTGCTCTTCATGGCCTCGGCGCTGGCGAGCTACGTCGTCCCGAGCACCGACGAGGCGCTCAACACCCGCATCGCCGTCGCCGGCACCTTCTTCGGTGCGGCCTGCTTCCTCGTCGGCGCCGCGCTCATGTTCCCGGCGTGGCGCCGCGCCCTGACGGGTGCCGCGACGCCGGCCCCCTGACGTTCCTGGAACCCCTCACACCTCACACCGTGACCGAGCGAAGGAGAATCGCATGAGCACCCCGTCCGAGCTCGACGCCGTCGGCGCCCTCTATGGCAACCGGTTCGCGACCCAGGAGGTGCCGAGCCGCGAGTTCCCCGCCACGGGGATGAGCGCGGTCGACGCCATGCGCCTCGTCGCCGAGGACCTCGCCCTCGAGGGCGACCCGGGCCGCAACCTCGCCACGTTCGTGACGACGTGGATGGAACCCGAGGCGCAGCGGATCATCGCCGAGAACCTGCACCGCAACTTCATCGACCACGCGGAGTACCCGCGCACCGCCGAGATCGAGCAGCGCTGCATCCGCATGCTCGCCGACCTGTTCCACGCGCCGGGCGAGACCACGGGCGCGCGCACCCAGGGCTCGTCGGAGGCGATCATGCTGGGCGGCCTGTCGCTCAAGTGGAACTGGCGGACGCGTCGGCAGGCCGAGGGGGCCTCCACGGAGCGACCCAACCTCGTCTTCGGCGGCGACGTGCACGTCGTGTGGGAGAAGTTCTGCCGCTACTTCGACGTCGAGCCCCGGATCGTCCCGCTCCAGCCCGGCAAGTACACGATCGGACCGGAGGACGTCGAACCCCAGGTGGACGAGAACACCATCGGGGTGGCGGCTGTGCTCGGGACGACCTTCACCGGCCACAAGGACGACGTCGTCGGCATCAACGACCTGCTCGTGCGGATCCGGCAGGAGCGCGGCCTGGACGTGCCGCTGCACATCGACGGGGCGAGCGGTGGCTTCGTGTGGCCGTTCCTCTACCCCGACTCGCCGTGGGACTTCCGGCTCGAGCAGGTGCACTCGATCAACGTCTCGGGGCACAAGTTCGGCCTCGTCTACCCGGGCATCGGGTGGCTGATCTTCCGCGAGGTCTCCGACCTGGCACCGGACCTGGTCTTCACGGAGAACTACCTGGGCAAGACCGACTCCACCTTCACCCTGAACTTCTCCACCGGCTCGGCCATGGTGCTGGCGCAGTACTACAACCTCATCCGGTACGGCCGCGAGGGCTACACGTACATCATGCGCAACATGCAGGAGAACGCCCGGGCGCTCGCCGACCAGCTCGAGGCGATGGGGCGCTTCGAGCTCATCGGCCGCGACGAGGAGCAGCTGCCGCTCGTCGCCTTCCGGCTGGACGGCGAGCACGACTACAACGAGTTCGACATCGCCTGGCAGCTGTCCGCGGAGCGCGGCTGGATGGTGCCGGCGTACACGATGCCGCCCGACGCCCAGGACGTCACGATCATGCGCGCCCTGGTCAAGCAGACGATGAGCCGCGAGCACGTCGACACCCTGTCCCGTGACATCGAGGCGGCCTGCGCGACGCTCGCGGCCAAGGGCGGGGCGCACGAGTCGGAGCGCGCCAAGATGGTCGTCGGCCCGGGCCACTGAGCCGAGCTAGTCGGCCTGCTGGTTGGCCTGTTGGTCGGCCTGTTGGTCGGCGAGCCAGTCGCGCCACGCCGCGAACCCGCCGATGACGTCGGTGGCCCGGTGGATGCCGAGGTCCTGCAGCGACGCCGCGGCCAGGCTCGAGGTGTAGCCCTCCTGGCACAGGACGACGACCTCGAGGTCGTGGCTCGCGATGGGCAGGGCGGCGTCGCTGCTCGGGTCGAGGCGCCACTCGAGGACGTTGCGCTCGATGACGAGTGCGAAGGGCAGCTCGCCGTTGGCCCGGCGCTGCGCCTCGGGGCGGATGTCGACGACGACGGCACCGCGCTCGCGGACCGCCGCATCGGCCTCCTCGGGCGTCACACGGTTCAGCTGCGATCGGGCCTCTGCCAGGACCTCGTCGATGGTGCGGCTCACCAGTCCACCCCTGCCTCCTGCTCCTCCTCGACGACGAGCGCGCCGTCGATCTCACGGTAGCTCGTCATGAGCGTGAGCTTGGGTGCGTAGACGTGGAGGCTGACCGCCGGGTCGGGGCCGAGGTTGGTGACCCGGTGCAGGTGGCGACGGCCGAAGGTGCGCTGGTCGCCCGGGGTGAGCCGGATGCCGGGGCCGGTGACGCGTCGGACGTCGTCGAGGTCGACGGCACTGCGGTAGCCGGCGACCTCTTCGGTGAGCACGCCCTGCAGCACGACGAACGAGCCGGAGCTGCCCCCGTGGTCGTGCCACGGCGTGCCCTGGCCGGGCAGCCAGGTGAGCAGCCAGGCCTCGTGGTCGTCGTCGGCGTGGAGCCGGGCGTAGTAGCGGGTGATCGGGTCGAAGTCGACGAGCCTGGACCAGAGCGTCTGCTGGCGGGCGAGGCGTCGGGCCGTGTCGGCGAGCTGGACGGCGGTGCGCGGGGCGTGGCGGGACATGGCGAGGCCTTTCGTGGGTGCGGGGTGACGGGCACGAGCGCAGTAGTCGGGAGAGGGGCGGGAGTCGGCTCAACGAGCCGGGCGACATCGCTCCCACGCGCTGGGCATCACATAACTGCACGTTTCCACGATCGCAACCATAACTTATGGAAGTGGATGGGTAGGAATTGGTGTCCGCCATGTGGCGTGATGCTGTGGGTGGCTGGCCGGAAAAGGGGCAGCGTGCTGTCGGTGCCGGGGCCTAGGTTGCTCGGGTGAGCCTCGAAGCGCAGTCCGACCGCGACGCCCCCCGTCGGCGCGCCGACGCCCCCCGTCCGCCCGCCGACCCGTCACCCGCCACGGATGCGCGAGGTGCGGCCGAGCCGGCGTCCAACCGATGGCTCGTCCTCGGGGCGATGAGCCTGACACTCGTGCTCTGGGCGTCGGCCTTCGTCGCCATCCGTCACCTCGGTCACTCCGTGCCCGCCGGCGCGCTCTCGCTCGGGCGGCTCCTGGTGGCGTCGGTGGCGCTCGCCGTCCTCGTCTTCCGCCGGCCGCGCACCTGGCCGGCCCGGCGCGACTGGCCCCTTCTGCTGCTGTGCGGCATCGCGTGGTTCGGCATCTACAACCTGGCCCTCAACGAGGCTGAGCGGCGCATCGACGCCGGCACCTCGGCGCTCATCGTCCAGATCGGCCCCATCATCGTCGCGCTGCTCGCCACGGTGTTCCTCGGTGAGGTCATGACGCGCTGGCTGCTGATCGGGATGGCGGTCGGGTTCGCCGGCGTCGTCGTCATCGCCCGCGGGTTCTCCACCGGCGACTCCAGCGATCTCGTCGGTGTCTGGCTGGCCGTCCTCGCCGCGGTCACCTACGGCATCGGGGTGCTCGCACAGAAGCCGCTCCTCGGGCGACTGCCCGGCCCGGAGGTCACGTGGATTGCGTGCGTCATCGGCACCGTGACCTGCCTGCCGTGGACCGGCCAGCTCGTCGACGTCGTGCGCACGGGCGAGCCGTCGTCGCTGCTGTGGATCGCCTACCTCGGGGTGTTCCCGACGGCCATCGCCTTCACGACCTGGGCCTACGTGCTCGCGCGGGGGAATGCCGGCACGGTCACCCTGACGACGTTCCTCGTGCCCTTCATCGCGACGCTCATCGCCTGGGTGCTGCTCGACGAGGTGCCGCCTGCACTGACCTTCCTCGGTGGTGCCCTCTGCATCGCCGGCGTGCTCCTGACCCGACGCAAGTCCCGGCCGAAGGCGTCTTCCTCGTAGTTGCATCCGACGCTGGGCAGGCGGGCGTTCGGCTCCGGCTTCCTTGGTCTGAACCTGCCGATCGACCTGTGTGACAACAGAGTTCGTGCACTCTTCGTGTGGAAAACTCTTCCAATTGATTCGAACATGTGTTCTAATTGAAGGAGGAGACCACCCGGCGAGAGGAGAGCGGCGATGCCCTATCTGGGCGCGCCGCCCGCCCCGGGTGCGGCCGGGCCCCTGGCCCGGGTCCGGCGCATCCTGGCCGCCGACCGGGAACGCCGCGAGGCGGCTGTTGCGGCCGTGCCGGTCGGGTTCCGGGATGAGCGGCTGGACGCGTGCGGTGACCGGGTGCTGTCCCGGGTCGAGGCGCTGGAGCGGGCCAAGGCACGGCTGGAGTCCCGGTTGCTGCAGGGGTACGCGGCGCTGCACACGATCCAGGAGCAGCAGCTGGCCCGGTTCGCCCCGAGGGCCCCGGTCCCGTTGTCGGCCGAGCGGGTCGTGGCCGCCGAGATCGCCTGCGCCACCGGGGTTGGTCAGGTCGAGGTGTCCCGCCGTCTCGAGCTGGCCCTGGCCCCGCGCCGGCACCG
>JAEXXY010000308.1 GCA_023451855.1 Actinomycetes bacterium | reverse complement strand
CGGTGCCGGCGCGGGGCCAGGGCCAGCTCGAGACGGCGGGACACCTCGACCTGACCAACCCCGGTGGCGCAGGCGATCTCGGCGGCCACGACCCGCTCGGCCGACAACGGGACCGGGGCCCTCGGGGTGAACCGGGCCAGCTGCTGCTCCTGGATCGTGTGCAGCGCCGCGTACGCCTGCAGCAACCGGGACTCCAGCCGTGCCTTGGCCCGCTCCAGCGCCTCGACCCGGGACAGCACCCGGTCCCCGCACGCGTCGAGCCGCTCATCCCGGAACCCGACCGGCACGGCCGCGACAGCCGCCTCACGGCGTTCCCGGTCGGCGGCCAGGATGCGCCGGACCCGGGCGAGACGACCGGCCACACCCGGGGCGGGCGGCGCATCCAGATAGGGCATCGCCGCACTCCTCTCGCCGGGTGGTCTCCTCCTTCAATTAGAACATATGTTCGAACTCGGATCAAGGCATCGCCGAGGGTTGTGGACACGGAACTCCTTGTGCCGCAAGCCTGTCCACAGGTATGACCGCGGAACCGCGAAGCGAGGCCGGTCGCACGGTACGGTCGGGCTCATGCCGACCGAGCAGCGCAGCCATGTCGTCGCCATCGACCAGGGCACCACGAGCACCCGTGCCATGGTGTTCGACCGCGGGGGCCGCGTCGTGGCCGTCGACCAGCTCGAGCACCGGCAGGTCTTCCCGCGCGCGGGATGGGTCGAGCATGACGCGTCGGAGATCTGGGCCAACACGCGTCAGGTCGTCGGTGGGGCGCTCGGCAAGGCCAACCTCAACGCCACTCACGTGGCCGCGGTCGGCATCACCAACCAGCGCGAGACCACGGTCGTCTGGCATCGCCTCACCGGCGAGCCGATCCACAACGCCATCGTGTGGCAGGACACCCGCACCCAGGCGATCTGCGACGAGCTCGCGGGGGCCGACGGTGCCGAGAGGTGGCGTGAGGTCACCGGGCTCCCGCTCGCCACCTACTTCGCCGGCCCCAAGGTGCGCTGGATCCTCGACCACGTCGAGGGCGCGCGCGAGCGGGCCGAGGCCGGCGAGCTCCTCATGGGCACCATCGACTCCTGGTTGCTGTGGAACCTCACGGGCGGCGCGGCGGACGGCGGCGTCCACATCACTGACGTCACCAACGCCTCACGCACCCTCCTCATGGACCTGCGCGCGCTCGCATGGGACGAAGACCTCTGTGCCGCAATGGGCGTCCCGCGTTCGATGCTTCCCGAGATCCGTTCGTCGTCCGAGGTCTACGGCACGTGCAAGCCGGGCATCCTCATCGACGTGCCGGTCGCCGGCATCCTCGGCGACCAGCAGGCGGCGACCTTCGGCCAGGCCTGTCTCGAGGTCGGCACCGCCAAGAACACGTACGGCACCGGCAACTTCATGCTCCTCAACACCGGCGAGGACATCGTCGCCTCCGAGAACGGCCTGCTGACGACCGTCTGCTACCGCCTCGGCGACGCACCGCCCGTCTATGCCCTCGAGGGGTCGATCGCCGTCACCGGGTCGCTCGTGCAGTGGCTGCGCGACAACCTCGGAATCATCAAGGACGCCAAGGAGGTCGAGGCCCTCGCGGCGAGCGTCGACGACAACGGCGGTGCGTACTTCGTGCCCGCCTTCTCCGGCCTCTTCGCTCCTCACTGGCGGCCCGATGCTCGCGGCGCGCTCGTCGGCTTGACGCGCTACGTCAACAAGGGCCACATCGCACGGGCGGCTCTGGAGGCCACGGCTTTCCAGACGCGTGAGGTCCTCGACGCGATGAATGCCGACTCGGGCGTGCCGCTGAGCGAGCTCAAGGTCGACGGCGGCATGGTCGTCAACGACGCCCTGATGCAGTTCCAGGCCGACCTGCTCGGTGTCCACGTCGTGCGACCGGAGGTCGCCGAGACCACGGCGCTCGGTGCCGCCTATGCCGCGGGCCTCGCGGTCGGCTACTGGGAGTCGACCGACGAGATCCGTGAGAACTGGCGGGAGGGTCGCCGGTGGGCGCCGAAGATGGACGACGCCGAGCGGGACCGGCTCTACCGCCAGTGGAAGAAGGCGGTGCAGCGCACCCTCGACTGGGTCGACGACGACACGCGCTGACGAGTCGGGGCGCTGACCCGTCGGCTCAGCCCTCCTCGAGGTGCAGCACGATCTTGCGCAGGAGGGCGTTGAGCGCCTGCAGCTCCGCGGTGTCGAGGGCCGAGAAGGCTGCCTTCTCCCGAGCAAGTCCCTCCTCGATCCCGTTCTCCCACAAGGCGCGTCCGGAGGCGGTGGGTCGCACGAGGATGCGGCGGCGGTCGACCGGGTCGACCTCGCGGGTCGCGTGGCCGCGCTGCACGAGCCGGTCGATGCGTGAGGTCATCGCCGCGCGGGTGACGCCGCAGGCATCGGCGAGCTGGGCCGGCGTCGCCTCCTCCGGGTAGGGCTGGATGAGGAGGGCGTGGAGGGTCCAGTAGTCCTCGATCGTGTCGTCGCTGTCGGCGTAGGCGGCGTGGTCGCCGGCCTTGATCCGCTTGGTGATGGCCTGCATCCGGGTGACGGCGCCCTCCACCTCCGGGTCCATCCCGTCGAGGATCCCCGTCCACCGGGCGACGTGCCGGTCGACCGAGTCCTGCTGCTGTCGGGGCTGCCGGGGTGCCTTCGCCATGGCGGCAGTGTCCCAGACGTGCGCCCTTCCTGAAACCCTCTGATAGTTCGTTGACAGATAGTCAGACATCTAACTACTGTCAGAGCCATGTCCATGCGAGAGCTGTCCGCCGTGCGCGACTTCCGCCTCCTCGTCACGGGCCAGGCTCTCTCCTGGGTCGGCGACGCGTTCCACCCCATCGCCCTCTCGGTCGCCATCGTCCTGGCGGGCGGAGGTGCCGCCGAGCTCGGCGTCATCGCCGCGTCGGCCATGGGGGCCCGGCTGCTCTGCACCCTCCTCGGCGGCGTCTGGGCCGACCGGCTCGCGCCGCACCGGATCATGGTCGTCGCCGACGTCGTGCGCGCCGCGACCGCCGCCGCGACGGCGGTCGCCTTCCTGCTCGGCAACCCGCCACTGGCCCTCCTCGCGGGCCTCGCGGCCGTGACGTCGGGTGCGGGGGCCTTCTTCTTCCCGGCGTTCGTGTCCCTGCGACCACTCGTCGTCCCGGCGGAGCGTCGTCAGGACGCCAATGCCGCCATCAGCTTCCTCCAGTCCGCGGCCCAGATCGCCGGCCCGCTCCTCGCCGGCCTCGTCGTCGCCCACGCAGGACCGGTCGCCGGGTTCGCCGCGAACTCAGCGACATTCGTGTGGTCGGCCGCCAGCGTCGCCCTCGTGCGGGCTCGCGCCGAGCGCCGGACCGAGCGCACGTCCGTGCGCGCCGAGATCGTCGAGGGCCTGGCCGAGATCCGGCGTCACGACTGGCTCTGGACCGGCCTCGTCTCGGCGGGGATGTTCCACGTCGCCACCGGCGTGCTCGTCGTGCTCGTCGAGGTCACCGCGGTCCGCGACCTCGGTGGGGCCAAGGCGCTCGGCCTCGTCGTCGCCGCGCAAGGCGTCGGCGGCATCCTTGGCGGCCTGCTCGCGATGCGTCTACAGCCGCGACGGATGCTCCTCTGGGCCTTCGTCGCGCTCGGGCTGTTCCCGCTCTTCCCGCTCGCCTTCGCGTGGCCCGGGAGCCTGGCCGGCATCCTCGTGTGCGGCCTCGTGGCCAACGCCGGGCTGATGTTCTTCTCCGTCGGCTGGGACACCGCGCTCCAGGACGGCGTGCCCCACGACCGCCTGGCGCGCGTCGCGTCGTGGGACATCCTCATCTCGTTCAGCGCGATCCCGCTCGGCAACCTGCTCGTCGGGCCGCTCAGTGACCGGTTCCCGACCGGCGCGCTCATGGCCGGGATCGCGGTGTGGATGCTCGTCGCCGGCTGCTGGCCGGTGCTCGTGCGCGGGGTGCGCGACGTCGCCCGGGGCCCCGGTACTCCCACCGCCCCGGGCGTCGAGCCTCAGCCGAGTGCGGCGATCGCAGCGTCGTAGTCAGGCTCCTGGCCGATGCTCGGCACCACCTCGACGTACGTCACGACGCCCGACGCGTCGATCACGACGACGGTGCGCGCGAGCAGGCCGCGCATCCCGCCGTCGGTCATCGTCACGCCGTAGTCCTGGCCGAAGCTCGACCGGAAGGTCGAGGCCGTCACGACGTCCTCGATGCCCTCGGCGCCGCAGAACCGGCGCAGCGCGAACGGCAGGTCGGCCGAGACGCAGATGACGGTCGTGTTCTCCAGGCCCGCGGCCAGCTCGTTGAAGCGGCGGACGCTCGTCGCGCAGGTGCGGGTGTCGATGCTCGGGAAGATGTTGAGCACGACGCGCCGCCCCTGGGGCAGCTCGACATCGGAGAGGTCGGGGCCGGTCAGGGTGAAGGCGGGTGCGGGGCTGCCGACGGCGGGCAGGTCGCCGACGGTGTGGACGGGGGTGTCTCCCAGTGCGGTGGTGGCCATGCACGTGTTTCTAGCACCTGGGGCCGGACGCGTAGGTTGTGGCCCATGAGCCCGACGCGTCCTCCCGAGCGCCAGACCGGCCGGCCGGCCGACGTGCCTGCCGGCGGTGGCACCCGGTTCCTCATCAACTGCATTGGCATCGTCGGGCTCGTCTTCGGGCTGCTGCCGATCATGCGGTACGTCCTCGAGCTCGACCTCTTCGCGTTCTCCACCGCTCCCTACGACTGGCTGCAGCTCGAGGGCGCGATGCGGTACGTGCCGCCCCTCATGGTGCTCGTCGCATGCGGCGTCACCGCCTACCTGCTCGAGAAGCGACTCGATCGCCGGCTCGGCGACGACGCGCCCTGAGACGAAGGGTCAGGCCGTCGCCCGAAGTCCGGCCGCGACGTCGGCGGCCGACAGCAGTGCCCGGTACCGGGCGCCGTGCCGGGTGAGGTCGACGTCGTCGAGCGTGCGCACCCCGTGCAGGACGAACGGTTCGGCGACGCGCATGCCGCACAGGTGGGCCGTCGCGTCGGGTGGGCGCATGAGGTCGGTCATGGTGAACCGGTTGTGGCCGCCGGGAAGGTAGGACCCAGCCGGGCCGCCGGTGGTGTGATGTTGACGCGGGACGACGCCGGGTCGGGATGGGCGAAGAGGACGAGGGTCGGGGTGGGGTGGGGCATGCTTCCTTCCCAAGCCGTCGGGGCGTGGCCGTCGCTCGGGCCGTCAGCGGAGGGGTTCGGCGGCGTCGACGCCGGTGAGGGCCGCGCTGGCCTCCCAGAGCCGCCGGGCGAGACTCCGGTCCTGGCTCGCGGCCGACGACCGCCTCGGCCGCCGGTTCGCGAAGTAGACGCCGGTGATGCCCTCGACCTCGGAGGAGGCCGCGAGGTGGATGGGGGTCTCGGCGCCCTGCTCGGGCGTCTTCATGAACGGGGTCACGAACGGGAGCATCAGGCGCATGAACCTGCCGGCGTCTGCACGCCCGAAGGCTGTCCGGACGACGCCCGGGTGCAGGACGGTCGCCGTGACGGCCGTGCCCTCGAGGCGCCTGGCCAGCTCGTAGGTGAACAGGACGTTGGCCAGCTTCGACGCGCTGTAGGCCCGCTGGCCGTTGTACGACCGCTCGCCCTGGAGGTCGTCGAGGTCGATCCGACCCATCGACTGAGCGGCCGACGACACCGTGACGACGCGCGCGGGCGCGCTCGCCACGAGCAGGTCGCGCAGCTCGTGGGTGAGCAGGAAGGGCGCGAGGTGGTTCACGGCGAACGTGTGCTCGAGGCCGTCGGCGGTCACGTGCCGGTGGGCCCAGTAGCCTCCGACGTTGTTGACGAGGACGTCGAGGCGCGGGTAGCGCTCGCGGACCTCGGCAGCGAGCCGGCGCACCTGCGCCTGCGCCGAGAGGTCGGCCTCGAAGACGTCGACGACGGCGTCGGGCACCGCGGCGCGGATCGTGCCGGTCGCCGCGGCACCGCGTGCGGCCGAGCGCCCGACGATGC
>JAEXXY010000307.1 GCA_023451855.1 Actinomycetes bacterium | reverse complement strand
CCGACCGACGGGTCCTCGGCGAGGACCTGGCTGACCAGCGTCGACTTGCCGGAACCGGAGACGCCGGTGACGGCGGTCAGCACACAGAGCGGGATGTCGACGGACAGGTCGACGAGGTTGTGGCGGGTGATGCCGGCCAGCTGCAGCCAACCCTGCGGTTCGCGCACGGCGTGCTCGAGCCGCTCGGCGCGACCGAACAGGTGGGCGCTGGTGGCGGACTCCGCCACGTGCTCCAGCCCGTCGATCGGGCCGCTGTAGAGCACCCGGCCGCCGGCCTCGCCCGCGCCCGGGCCGATGTCGACGACCCAGTCGGCGCGTCGTACGACGTCCATGTCGTGCTCCACGACGAACAGGGAGTTGCCGGACGCCTTCAGCCGGTCCAGCACGTCGAGCAGCGGTTCGGCGTCCGCGGGATGCAGCCCGGCGGAGGGCTCGTCGAGGACGTAGACGACTCCGAACAGCCCGGAGCGCAGCTGGGTGGCGATCCGCAGGCGCTGCGCCTCCCCGGGGGAGAGCGTGGTCGAGCTCCGCCCGAGGCTGAGGTAGCCCAGGCCGAGGTCGAGGAGCACCTCGACGCGCGCGACCAGGTCTCCGCAGATCCGTACGGCGACCTCGCCCGCCTCCTCGGACTGCTCGGCGTACGGCCGCAGCAGCGTGACGACCTCGGTGAGCGGCAGCTCGTTGACCTCGGCGATCGAACGGCCGGCGAAGGTCACCGCGAGCGCCTCCGGTCGCAGCCCGCTGCCGTGGCACTCGGGGCAGGGCGCGTCCTCGACGAACTTCAGGGCCCGTTCGCGCATCCGGTCGCTCTTGGAGTCCGCCAGCACGTGCATGACGTGCTTGCGCGCGCTCCAGAACGTGCCGTAGTAGCCGTAGTCGATGCGGTCGCGCTCGGGCTTGATGAGCACCGCCGGCTGCTCGTCGGTGTAGAGCAGCCAGTCGCGGTCCTTCTTGCGCAGCTTGCGCCACGGCTTGTCGACGTCGATGCCGAGACCGCTGACGATGCTGCGCAGGTTGGCGCCCTGCCAGGCTCCCGGCCAGGCGGCGATCGCGCCCTCTCGGATGCTGAGGGACGGGTCAGGGACCAGCAGCTCCTCGGTGACATCGTGCACGACCCCGAGCCCGTGGCAGCGCGGGCAGGCGCCGGCCACGGTGTTGGGCGAGAACGCCTCTGCGGCGAGGTGCTCGGCGCCCTCGGGGTAGTCGCCGGCCCGCGAGTAGAGCATCCGCAGCAGGTTGGACAGCGTCGTGATGGTGCCGACCGACGAGCGGGAGGTGGCGGCGCCCCGGCGTTGCTGCAGGGCCACCGCGGGCGGCAGGCCGGTGACCTCCTGGACGTGCGGGGCGCCGACCTGCTGCAGCAGGCGGCGGGCGTACGGCGCCACCGACTCGAAGTAGCGGCGCTGCGCCTCCGCGTAGAGCGTGCCGAACGCCAGCGAAGACTTGCCCGAGCCCGAGACCCCGGTGAACGCCACCATCGCGTCGCGCGGGATGTCGACGTCGACGTTGCGCAGGTTGTGCTCGCTCGCGCCGCGGACGCGGACGAAGGGGTCAGACGCGTCAGTGGTCATGGGCCCGTCATATCAGGTGGGGCGCCGGGATCATCGTCGAGCAGGCAACCCTCACGGTCCTGAGACGTCCGGCACCAACTCGGCCCGTGACCGCGCGCACGGACCTGCCTCACTCGAGGGGGTGGGCACGCGCGAACCGCACCTCGTCCTGGTCGAGACGGTGCTGCAGCCGGCGCAGCACGATGTCGTCGATGCGTTGCTCATCGCGCAGCCCGAGGAGCGCGTCCCGTCGCCGGCCGAGGAGCGCGAGGGAGAGGTCTCGGTACTGGTCGTCGTGCTCGATGACGGGGTCGTCCTCCTCGCCGGCGGACGCCAGCAGCCGCTGCTTGTCCAGCTCGCGGCGTACCCGCTCGACCACCGCCTCGTCGCTGCCGAGCTCGCGGGCCGTGTCGTCGAGAGCATCGATCGCCGCCTCGAGGGAGTACTCGTCGGCGAGCTGGAGCTCCTCGTCGACCGCCGTGTCCTTGGGTAGCCGCGCGAACCGCACGACCGCCGGCAGGAGCAGCGCTTGGAGCAGGGTCAGCACGATGACCCCGCAGGCGATCAGCACCATGCGGTCCCGGTCGGGGAACGGCGCACCCGAGTTCAGGGTGTGCGGCACGGCGAGGACTGCGGCGAGAGACACGGCGCCGCGGAACCCGGCGACCGCGGTGACGGTGCGCTGCCGTGCGGGGACGCGGCGCAACCGCTGGGCGGGACGGCGGTCGAGGAGCCGGATCAGGTACGGCGTGGTGTAGACCCACGCCCACCGCACCCCGATCACGACGGCGGAGACGAGGACGACGTCGACGAGCGCCCGCGAGAGGGTGGCGCCGCTCAGGTCCCGGAAGGCGGAGTGCGCGGAGATCCCCACGAGCACGAAGAGCGCACTACTGAGCACCGTGGTGGACAGCGCCCAGAACGGCAGCATGATCTGGCGGGCCGCAGCCTTGGTGATCCGGGGCGCCACCTGGCTCATGAACAGCCCGCAGCAGACGACGGCCAGCACGCCCGACGCGTGGGCGACATCGGCGAGCAGGAAGGCAGCGAACGGCGTCACGAGCATCGCGATGCTCTCGAGCATCGGGTCGTCCATCCGGCGGCGCACCTGCCAGCTGAGCAGTCCGACGAGTGCGCCGGCGAGGACGCCCCCGACGTACGACCACGCCAGCAGCCAGGTCACGTGCCAGCCGGTGAGCTGCTCCTCTCCGACCGTGACGCCGACCGCCAGCCCGTAGAGGACGAGTGCGGTTCCGTCGTTGACGAGGCTCTCGGCACGGAGCACCGTCACGGTGCGGCGCGGCAGGTCGCGGGCCAGGACGCCGACCGCCGTCGCGTCGGTCGGCGCCAGCGCGGCGCCCAGGACCCAGGCCGGCCCCCAGGCCAGCCC
>JAEXXY010000201.1 GCA_023451855.1 Actinomycetes bacterium | reverse complement strand
CCACCGGCACCAGGCTGGCGAGTGCGACCTTCACCAACGAGACCGCCACCGGCTGGCAGCAGGTCAATTTCGCCACCCCGGTGTCGATCACCGCCGGCACCGTCTACGTCGCCTCCTACTTCGCCCCAGTGGGCAACTACGCCGGCGACAACAGCTTCTTCGCCACGACCGGCGTCGACAACGCGCCCCTGCACGCCTTGCAGGACGGCGTCAGCGGCGGCAACGGCGTCTACGTCTACAGCGGTTCCAGCGCCTTCCCCGACAACGCCTACCAGGCCAGCAACTACTGGGTCGACGTCGTCTTCAGCGCCACGCCCTGAGCACGGCCGGCTGCCCCGCCACGAGCGGGGCGGCTAGCCGTTCCCGGACGGCGCGGCAGGCGGCTCCGCAGCAGCGGGGTCGGCTTCCGGCGTCCGCGCCTCGTCGGCGCGCACCGCGACGACGCCACCGACGATGAGGACGCCGCCGGCGAGCTGGAGCGCCGTCGGCAGCTCGCCGAGGATGACCCAGGCGAAGAGCACGGCGAAGAGCACCTCGGTCAGGGCCACGAAGGAGGCGACCTTGGCCCCGAGCATCCGCACCGCCGCGATGCCGGTCACGTAGGCGAACGCCGCAGCCACGAGCGCGATGACGAGGACCGGCACCCACCACGGCACGTCCGTGCCGCCGAGCGTCACGGCGTCGGCGCCACGGGTCATGTCCATGAGGCCGGCGAGCCCGGCGGCCCAGAGCACGACGGCCCCGACCACGAGTCCCGCGCCGGCAAGGGCCATCGGCGGCAGGTCGGCGTCGACGTGGTCGGCGAGCAGGAAGTAGAGGACGAGGCAGACCGCCGCGCCGAGGCCCCAGAGGATGCCGGCGAGGTCGAGCCGCGCTCCCCCGGTGACGTCGAGGACGAGGAGCAGCCCGGCGACCGCGAGACCGATGCCGGCCAGCGTGAGGCGGCGCGGGGCGCGTCGGTGCCGGGCCCAGAGCCAGCCGACGATGAGGACGGGCGCGAGGTACTCGAGCAGGAGCGCGACGCCGACCGACAGGTGCGTCACGGCGTTGAAGTAGGCCAGCTGGCAGCCGGCGACGCCGGTGAGCCCGTAGCCGACGACGGCACGGCCGTTGCGGCGCAGCACTCCCCAGCGGCCGCGGAGTGCGACGAGGGTCGGTACGAGCAGGACGAGCGCGGCCAGCGTGATCCGCAGGGTGACGACGGCACCGGGGGCCCAACCGGCGAGCAGCAGCGGCTTGGCGAAGGCACCGGACGTCGCGAAGGCGGCGGCCGAGGCGAGGGCGACGCCGACTCCGAGCAGCGGGTGGCGCGTGGCGGCGCCCGGTGAGGCAACTGCGACATCGACGGCGTCCTCGATGTCCTTGGGGCCCCACTCGAGGACGGGCGGGTCCGTCGGCCCGGGCGCGGTGGACGGCGGCGTGAGGCCGGGCGTCGGGGTGGTGGGCTCCGCGGACACGGTGGCCTCCAGGTGGTGCGGATCGGGTGACGCGTGCAGCCCCGGCGATGATGCGCTTGTCAGGACCGTCTGCGATTAGACTCCTGACGGTAGCGATCCGCGACGTCAGGAGTCAAGAGCGTGTTCACCCATGACACCGAGGCAGCCCTCCATGCCGCCGCGGCCCTCGTCAACACGATGCCCGGCACGGTGCCCGGGGACTCGGCCGAGGACGCCCTCGTCACCGTCGAGGACCTCGCGGCCCTCTACGCTGAGCAGCTCTGGACCGGCCGGTTCGACCGCGACGCCGCCGAGCTCGACGCCGTGCGTGCCCTGCGACCGCGCCTGCGGGGGCTCTGGGAGCACGACGAGCCCGGCGTCGTCCGGCTCGTCAACGAGCTGCTCGCCGAGGGCGCCGCCCTGCCCCAGCTCGTCGAGCACGACGGCTCGGGCTGGCACGTGCACGCCACCCCGGCGGATGCTCCCCTCGCGCAGCGGATGGCCGTCGAGGCCGCCCTCGCCGTCGTCGACGTCGTCCGTGCGGGCGAGCTCGACCGGCTGCGGGTCTGCGCGGCGGCAGACTGCGACGACGTCGTCGTCGACCTGTCTCGCAACCGGTCACGGATCTACTGCGACGGCGGCTGCGCGGCCCGCGCGCACACCGCCGCCTACCGGGCCCGCCGCGCCCGCGCGTGACGCATCACGCGGGCTGACGCGTCACGCGGGGTGACGCGTCACCTGGGTGGACGCGTTGCCGCTCAGGCCTTGCCGTCGAAGAGGCTCGTCACCGAGCCGTCCTCGAAGACCTCCTTGATCGCCATCGACACGAGCGGTGCGATGGACAGCACCGACAGCTTGTCGAAGCGCCGGTCCTCGGGGATCGGCAGCGTGTTCGTCACGACGACCTCGTCGACCTTGCACGCCTTGAGCCGGTCGACGGCCGGGCCCGACAGGATCGCGTGCGTCGCGGCGATGACGACCTTCTCGGCGCCCTGCTCGATGAGGGCGTCGGCGGCCTTGGTGATGGTGCCCGCGGTGTCGATCATGTCGTCGACGAGGATGCAGACGCGGCCCTTGATCTCACCGACGACGCGGTTGGCGACGACCTCGTTGGGCCGGTTGATGTCGCGCGTCTTGTGGATGAAGGCCAGCGGCGCCCCACCGAGGCGCGTCGACCAGTCCTCGGCGACCTTGATGCGGCCGGCGTCGGGCGAGACGACGGCGAGGTCGAGGTGGCCGTACTTCTCGCCGACGTACTCCGACAGGATCGGCATCGCCATGAGGTGGTCGACCGGGCCGTCGAAAAAGCCCTGGATCTGCGCGGTGTGCAGGTCGATGGCCATGAGCCGGTTGGCACCGGCCGTCTTGAAGAGGTCGGCCATGAGGCGGGCCGAGATCGGCTCGCGGCCGCGGTGCTTCTTGTCCTGGCGGGCGTAGCCGTAGAACGGCAGCACGACGGTGATGCGCTTGGCCGAGGCCCGCTTGAGCGCGTCGATCATGATGAGCTGCTCCATGATCCACTCGTTGATCGGCGCGGTGTGGCTCTGGATGACGAAGGCGTCCGAGCCGCGCACCGACTCCTCGTAGCGCACGTAGATCTCGCCGTTGGCGAAGTCGTACGCGCTGGTGGGCACGAGGTCGGTGCCGAGCTCCTTGGCGACCTCCTGGGCCAGCTGCGGGTGCGCCCGGCCGGAGAAGACCATGAGGTGCTTCTCGGTCGTCTTGTTGATGCCGCTCATGCCTGCGCGCCCTTCTCGTCGCTTGCGAGCCGGTCGTTCTCGACCACGGCTCCTGCCTCACCGGCGAGTGCCGCCTCGGCGTCCACGGCGGTCCGGGCCGCCTCGTCGGTCTTCGTGCCGGCGCGCCGGCGCGCCACCCAGCCGTCGATGTTGCGCTGCTGGGCGCGGGTCACGGCCAGCTGGCCCGGCGCGACGTCGCTGACGACCGCCGAGCCGGCGGCCACATAGGCAC
>JAEXXY010000184.1 GCA_023451855.1 Actinomycetes bacterium | reverse complement strand
GCCGACAGCACGCCGTTGGTCACCCCGAGCACGATCCAGATGATGGCGCCGCCGACGACGACCGACAGGGTGATGGGCAGGGCGGTCGCGATGATCTCGGTGACCGGCACCTGGTGGTAGTAGTCGTACCCGAGGTCGCCGTGCAGGGCCTTGCCGAGGAAGTCGAGGTACTGCTTCCATATCGGCTGGTCGAGGCCGAGCCGGTGGGAGATGAGCGCGACGGTCTCCGGAGGTGCCTGGCGCCCGGCGAGCGTGCGGGCGACGTTGTTGGGCGCGACGAAGAACAGCGCGAACACCGCGATGGTGATGAGCCACATGACGAGCACGCCGAGCGCGATGCGGCGGACGAGGAACCGAGCCATGTCAGCCTCCTACTCGATGGCCTTCTCGGCGGTGCCGGCCTCGACCTCGATGGTGGCGGGCGACACCTCCGCGGCGATCCGGTCGGCGCGCGGGTCGAAGGCGTCGCGGACGCCGTCGCCGAACAGGTTGAAGGCGAGGGTGGTGATGAGCAGCGCCAGGCCCGGGAACACGACGAACCACCAGGCCACCGTGTAGTAGTTCTGCGAGTCGCTGATCATGCCGCCCCAGTCGGCGGTCGGCGGCGGCAGGCCGAGCCCGAGGAAGCTCAGGGTCGCCTCGACGATGATGACGACGGGGATGAGCAGCGAGGCGTAGACGATGACGGGCGCCAGGACGTTGGGCATGATGTCGACGAACATGATCCGGGTGTCCGAGGCCCCGAGGGAGCGGGCGGCCTCGACGAACTCGCGCTCCCTCAGGGACAGGACCTGGCCTCTGACGATGCGCGCGACGGACGCCCAGCTGAAGAAGCCGATGACGAGCACGGTCACGAGCAGGCTCGGACCGGTGATCGACACGAGGGCGACGGCCACGAGGATGAAGGGGATCGAGAGCACCACGTCGATGAGGCGGGCGAGCACGGTGTCGACGACGCCGCCGAGGAAGCCGGCGGCGAGGCCGATGATGACCCCGATGACGACGGTCAGGGCGGTCGCGGCGACCCCGACGAGCAGGGAGATCCGCGCGCCGTAGGCGATCCGGACGAAGATGTCGCGGCCGAGGTCGTCGGTGCCGAGCCAGAACTCGCTCGAGGGCGGGGTCGGCAGGCCGTCGGCGGTCAGGCCCGTCTGCCGGTACTGCTCGTTGACCGGGTGGCCGGTGATGGCCGTCGCGAGCGGCGCGAACACGGCCATGAGGATGACGAGCACGATGACGACGAGCGAGATCATGGCGACGCGGTCGCGGCGGAGGCGCTGCCAGGCGAGCAGCCACGGGCTGCGTCCCTCGATCGCCTTCTCGGTGCCCTCTCGCTCCTCTCCGGGGACGGGCGGTTCGGCCGCGACGCCCTCGCTGGACGCCGGTGTGGGCAGGATGCCGCTCACGGTTCCTCGCCTCCTCTGGTCGTCGGTACGTCGGTGCCGCCGGCGCCGCCGGTGTCTACCGCCCCGGGGTGGGCCGTGACGTCGGGCAGTGCGGCCGCGTCACTCGCGAGCTCCTCGCCGGCGGCCAGCGGGTGGAAGCACGCGGTCCGGTGCTCCGGCGGGTCGCCGAGCACCGGCTCGAGCGGAGGCACGGACGCGGAGCAGTCGGCCTGGGCACGCGGGCAGCGGGTGTGGAAGTGGCAGCCCGGCGGGGGGTCGGTCGGGGAGGGCAGGTCGCCGACGAGGATGGTCTGGCTGCGGCTGTCGGCGACGTCCGGGTCGGGGATCGGCAGGGCCGACAGGAGGGCCTTGGTGTAGGGGTGTCGGGCCGTCGAGAAGAGGTCCTCCGTCGCCGAGATCTCGACGACCCGGCCGAGGTACATCACGGCGATGCGGTCGCTGACGTGCCGGACCACGGACAGGTCGTGGGAGATGAACAGGTACGTCAGGCCGAAGTCGTCCTGCAGGTCGATGAGCAGGTTGATGACCTGGGCCTGGATCGACACGTCGAGGGCCGAGACCGGCTCGTCGCAGATGACGAGGCGTGGCTGGAGCGCGAGGGCCCGGGCCACCCCGATGCGCTGGCGCTGGCCGCCGGAGAACTCGGCCGGGAACCGGTTGTAGTGCTCGGGGTTGAGCCCGACGCGCTCCATGAGCTCCTGGACGCGCTTCTTGATCTCCCGCCCCGAGCCCATCCCGTGGATGACGAAGGGGTCGCCGATGATCGACCCGACCCGCCGCCGCGGGTTGAGCGAGCCGTAGGGGTCCTGGAAGATCATCTGCACCTCGCGCCGGACGGCCCGCAGGTCGCGCCGCTGGAGGTGGGTGACGTCTCGGCCGTCGTAGGTGATGGTGCCGGCGGTCACCTCGTACAGCCGGGCGATGCACCTGGCCAGGGTCGACTTGCCACAGCCCGTCTCGCCGACGAGGCCGAGCGTCTCGCCGGTGCGGATCTCCAGGGACACGTCGTCGACGGCGTGCACCGAGGCGCCACCACGTCGCCACCCCCCGGAGTGGACCGGAAAGGACTTGGACACGTGGTCGACGGTGAGCAGCGGCGCGCCCGGGGAGCGCCGCCTCGTCGTGGTCGCCGGGGCTTCGGGGTTCGCGGTCATGCCGGCTCCTCCTGCCGGTGGGGGGCGCGGCGCTCCGGTGTGCCCGCCGGGCCGAGTGAGGCGCTGTCCTTGGGCAGGAAGCACGCCGACGTGTGGTCAGGGTCGTTGGCGACGGGCTCGAGCACCGGCAGCTCGCGCCAGCACCGGTCGAACGCATGGGGGCAGCGCGGGGCGAAGGGGCACCGCGTCGGTGGGTCGATGAGCGAGGGCGGGGTGCCGCCGATCGGCGTCAGGCGTGCCCGAGTGCCCCCCTGGGCCGGCAGCGAGGCGAGCAGCCCACGGGTGTACGGGTGGTGGCCGAGGTAGAAGATGGTCCGCCGCGGGGCACGCTCCATGGCGCGGCCGGCGTACATGACGACGACGTCGTCGGACATCTGCGCCACGACACCGAGGTCGTGGGTGATGAGGACGATCGCGGTGCCGAACTCCTCCTGGAGCCGGCGCATGACCCCGAGCACCTGGGCCTGGACGGTGACGTCGAGCGCCGTCGTCGGCTCGTCGGCGATGAGCAGGGCGGGGTCGAGCGCCATCGCCATGGCGATCATGGCGCGCTGGCGCATGCCGCCGGAGAACTGGTGCGGGTAGTCGTCCAGCCGCCCGGCCGCGTTGGGGATCCCGACGAGGGCGAGCAGCTCGGCCGCGCGGGCCCGGGCCGTGGCGGTCGCCGTGTCGGGCCGGTGCGCCTTGATCATCTCGACGATCTGCCATCCCACCGTGTAGTAGGGGTGCAGGCTCGAGAGCGGGTCCTGGAAGATCATCCCGATGCGGGCGCCGCGGATGCGCTGGAGCGTCTTGGCCGGCGCCCCGAGCAGCTCGACGCCGTCGAACGTCGCCGACCCGGACACCCGCGCCCCACGCGTCAGCCCGGTGATCGTCTGCGTCGCGACGCTCTTGCCCGAGCCGGACTCGCCGACGATGGCCAGCGTCGTGCCGCGCTCCACGTGGAAGGACAGGCCGCGCACGGCCTGCACGACTCCGTCGGGCGTGTCGAAGGAGACGGACAGGTCACGCACGTCGAGCAGGGCCATCGGATCGCCTTTCCGGAAGGTTCCCCGTGGGCCCAGGAGGGCCCACGGGGATGGCGGGTGGGGAGTGACGCTCGGGGCCGAGGACCCTCAGCCACCCTGCTTGTCGGCGGTCAGCCACACGTTCGTCGGGTCGTAGTTCTGCATCGACGGCACGTAGACGGGGTTCATGACCTGGCTCGCGTGGTAGTTGGCCTGCTTCGGGTTGGTGATCGGGAAGAACGGTGCGTCCTCCATCACCTTGCGGTCGGCCTTGGCCCACAGGGTGGCCGCGCCCTCCTGCGTGGGAGCCTCGGCGGCCTGCTGGATGAGCGCGTTCGTGCCCGGGTTGTTGTAGAGCCCGAAGTTGCTGCCGACCGGCGGGAAGGAGGGCTCCCCGGAGAACAGCGGGTTGAAGAACGACAGGGCCGCGTTGCCGTACCAGTCGGCGCCCCACCCGGCCACCGCGAGGTCCCAGACGCCGCGCTGGGCGACCGAGGGCACCTGCAGGTACTTGGTGTAGAAGTCGGCGTTCGGCGAGGCCACGCCCTGCACGGTGATGCCGGCCTTGGTCAGGTCCTGCTGGGCCGTCTGGAACACCTTGCTGCTGCCCTGCGAGGAGTTGCGGTAGAGCATCTTGAGGGTCAGACCGTTGGGGAACCCCGCATCGGACAGCATCTGCTTGGCCTTGGCCGCGTCATACGGGTAGAGGTCGAAGTTCTGCTCACCGCCGACGATGACCGAGGGGAGCACGTGGCTCAGGGCCTCGTTGAGGTTCGGCCCGCCGAGCACCTGGATGAGGTTGGTCCGGTTGAGGGCGTAGCTGACCGCCTGGCGCACCTTGACGTTCTGCAGGGCCTTGTTGTTGTTGGGCGAGGCGGTGTTGAAGACGATGTACGGGTTCGAGGACGCCGACGGCCCGATCGTCAGGTTCGGGTCCTTCTTGGCGATGAGCGCGGGCAGCTGCGAGGGCGGCGGGAAGTTGTCGAACTCCATGTCGGCGCTCGGCGTCCCCGTCTGCAGCTGCTGCTGGGTCGAGTCCTGGGTCACCGTCTCGTTGATGACGACCTTGTCGACGTAGGCCTTGCGGACCGGGTCGGTGGCGCCGTCCCAGGCGGGGTTCCGGCTGAAGTTGATGCTCTTGGTCGGCGTGTACGAGTCGATCTGGTACGGGCCGTCCGACACGGTGTGCTGGCCCAGCTCGGCGCTGCCCGGCAGGTAGGAGTCGAACTCCTTGGGCGCGGGCGAGAACGCCGTCAGCGTCAGCATGTCGACGAAGTAGCTGGCCGGGCTGTTCAGCGTGAAGACGACGGTCTGGTCGTCCTTGGCGACGACACCGGGCAACGGCGTCTTCTCCATGTAGGACGCCAGGGCCGCCGGAGTCTTGCCGGCATTGGCGAACCCGTCGCAGAACGCCTTGAAGCCGGCGATGAGGTTCAGGTAGTCGGGCAGTCCGCCGAAGGGCTGCACCGGGTTGCACGTGCGCTTGACCCCGCGCACCATGTCGGCTGCCGTCACCTGGCGTGGCGGGGAGGTGTTCCACTTCGCGCCGGTGCGGATCTTGATCGTGTACACCTTGCCGTCGGCGCTGATGCCATCGCCCTGCGTCGGGATCGACTCGGCGAGGTCGGGCACCGGTTTGGTCGTCTGTCCGTCCAGCGCCGGGTAGGTGAACAGCTGCCGGCTCCACAGCCGCAGGGCGAGGTAGCCGATGGAGTAGTAGCTGACGTTCGGGTCCATGTAGTCGACGTCACCGGCGCCCAGCATGTTGAGCGTCCCGCCCTTGACCGGTGTCGCCGAGGCGCCCCCGTTGCCGCCGGTCGTCGTGCCGCCGGTCCCGCCGCTGGAAGTGCAGGCGGCGAGCGTGAGAGCGCCGGCGGTCACGGCCGCCACGGCGCCTACCGTCCACGTCCTGTGTGGCATCTCGTTCTCCCTTGGTGTCGGGGTACCGACCGCCGGCCGGTGCGGCCGCCGGTGTCAGGCGGCCGTCGTCGTCACGCTAGGCAGGGGGAGGCCCCGCGCCGACGGCGTGCGAGGCGATGTCACGAGATCGCAAAGTGACCGTCACACAACGGGTCCCGGTGGTCACGCAGCCGTCACGGACCCTCTCGTCTTCCGGACCGCCGAGGGACGCCGACGTATATTGACGCCATGGGGCGACGGGTGCTTCTCGTCGAGGACGACGCCCGCGTCAGGCGCGTCCTGCGGCTGGCCCTCGAGGACGAGGGCTTCACGGTGCTGGAGGCGGCCGACGGCCGGCAGTGCCTCGAGCGGCTCGCCGAGGGCGAGCCGGACGTCGTGCTGCTCGACCTGATGCTGCCCGACCGCGACGGCTTCTCGGTGTGCCGCGAAGTGCGCCGCGGCAGTGAGGTGCCGGTCATCATGGTCACGGCGCGCACCGACAGCCATGACGTCGTCGCCGGCCTCGAGTCGGGCGCCGACGACTACGTCACCAAGCCCCTCGTCGCCAAGGAGCTCGCGGCCCGCATCCGCGCCCTGCTGCGACGCACCGAGCCGATGCTCGGTGGCCGGGCGCCGCGCCAGATCGTCTCCGGTGACCTCGTCATCGGTGTCGAGGAGGGTGTCGTGACGCTCGCCGGCGCCCCGGTCGGCCTGACCCGCACCGAGTTCCGGCTCCTCGTCGAGCTCGCCACCGCCGAGGGCCGCATCTGCAGCCGGGAGCAGCTGCTCGACCGGGTCTGGGGCTACGACTACTTCGGCGACAGCCGCATCGTCGACGTGCACATCCGGCGCCTGCGCACGAAGGTCGAGCGCGACCCCGCCAACCCGCGGCACGTCGTCACGGCTCGTGGCCTCGGCTACCGGCTCGCGGGCTGAGGACGGCGAACGTGCCTGCGGCGCAGAGCGTCTCGCGTCCACGGCGGCGGGCAAGACCATGGCGCGCGCTCTCCCTCCGGGCCCGCCTCGAGGTCTCCTTCGGCCTGCTGGCGCTCGCCATCTCGGCCCTGCTGTCCGTCGTGTCGTGGGTCGTCGTGTCGCGCTACCTGCTCGCCCAGCGCGAGCAGGTGGCCGTCACCGAGACGGCGCTCGACCGTGCGTCCCTGCAGGTCGGCCTGGGCCGGCCGGGCGCGGCGCCGGCGTCGGTCGTCAGCGGGCTGCCCTCGAACGACGCCGCAGCATCCGTGGCGTTCGTCGACGGGCAGTGGTACGGCACGAAGTCGCAGCTCGCCCCTGGGGCGATCCCCGACTCCCTGCTCGCAACGGTCTCGCACGGCGAGGGCGCCACGCAACGGGTCGCCGTCGACGGTGGCCTCTACCTCGTCGTCGGGATGCCGTTGGGCCGTCAGGGCGAGGCGGTGTTCGAGGTGTTCTCGCTCGTCGAGCTCGACCAGACGCTGACGACGATGGGGTGGGTCCTCGCGTCCGTGGCCGTGGTCACGACCTTCGTCGGGGCGGCTCTCGGGCGGTGGGCGAGCGGCGTCGCGCTGCGGCCCCTCACCGAGCTGACGCGCGTCGCGGGTGACGTCGCCGGCGGGCGCCTCGACGCGCGGCTCGTCCCACGTGGCGACCCCGACCTCGACCCGCTCGCCGCGTCGTTCAACCGCACCGTCAACGAGCTCGAGCACCGGGTGCGGGCCGACTCCCGGTTCGCCGTCGACGTCAGCCACGAGCTGCGCACCCCGCTGACGACGATGCTCAACTCGATGGAGGTCATCACCAACCGGCGGGCCCTGCTCCCGGAGTCGGTTCGTGAGCCGGTCGACCTGCTCGCCGACGACCTCGACCGGTTCCGGACCCTCGTCGTCGACCTGCTCGAGATATCGCGCCACGACGCGGGGGAGGGGCTCGTCCTCGAGCGCGCCGACGTCGGTGACCTGACGCGTCGGGCCGCTGACGCCGCCGCCGGACGCGCCGTCACGACGGTCGCCGACGGCGCCGACCTCATGGGCGCCGTCGACAAGCGACGCCTCGAGCGGGTCGTCGCCAACCTCGTCGGCAACGCCGAGGCGCACGGCGGCGGCTGTCGGCAGGTGCGGGTGGAACGCGTCGGTGACGCGGCGCGCATCACCGTGGACGACGCCGGGCCCGGCATCGCCACCGCACAGCGCACCCGCGTG
>JAEXXY010000181.1 GCA_023451855.1 Actinomycetes bacterium | reverse complement strand
GACCACGCGGGCGCCACCGCGGCGCGCGTCGACGACGAGGAGCGGATGAGCGAGGTGCGTCGGGCCCTGGCACGCATCCCGCCCACGCAGCGAGAGGTGGTCGAGCTCGTCGTCTGGTCGCACTGCTCCGTCGCCGAGGCCGCCGCAGCCCTCGGCGTCGCCGAGGGCACCGTGAAGTCCCGCCTGCACCGTGCGCGTCGCAGCCTGTCCACCGTCCTCGACGTCGACGCCCTCAAGGAGGCCTTGTCGTGAACCTGCCCCTTCCCCCCGAACGCGCCGTGCCCGACCGCCTCACCAGGTGGCAGGCTGTGCGCGTGACCGACCTACCCCTGGACCTCCCCGGCTACGAGCACGTCTACTCCGGCAAGGTGCGCGACCTCTACGCGCCGCTCGACGCCGCGGGTGAGGTCGTGCCCGACCGGCTGCTCCTCGTCGCCTCGAACCGGCTCTCGGCCTACGACTGGATGATGTCGCCGGAGATCCCCGACAAGGGCGCGGTGCTGACGCGTCTGTCGCTGTGGTGGTTCGACCAGCTCGCCGACCTCGTGCCCAACCACGTCGTGTCCACCGACGTGCCCGACGCCGTGGCCGGCCGGGCCGTGCTCGTGCGCCGCCTCGACATGCTCAAGGTCGAGGCCATCGCCCGCGCCTACCTCACCGGAGGCGGGCTCGAGGAGTACCGCGAGAAGGGCTCGGTGTCCGGCGTCGCGCTGCCCGAGGGGCTCGTCGACGGCTCGAAGCTGCCCGAGCCGGTGTTCACGCCGACGACCAAGGCGCCCGTCGGCGAGCACGACCTGCCGATGATGCCCGCCGAGGTGGAGGCCGAGCTCGGCGCCGACGTGGCCGCCGAGGTGTCGCGCCTGACCCGCGCGATCCTGGCCCGAGGCAACGAGATCGCCGCCGAGCGCGGCATCCTCATCGCCGACACCAAGGTCGAGTTCGGGGTGGCCTCCGACGGTTCCGGCGGGCTCGTCCTCGCCGACGAGGTGCTGACCCCCGACTCGTCGCGCTTCTGGCCCGCCGAGCAGTGGGAGCCGGGTCACCCGCAGCCCTCCTACGACAAGCAGTTCGTGCGCGACTGGCTCACCTCGTCCGAGTCCGGCTGGGACCGCAAGGCCGGCGGCCCGCCGCCCGAGCTGCCGGCCCACGTCGTCGAGCAGACCCGCGCCAAGTACGTCGAGGCCTACGAGCGGCTCACCGGCGAGACCTTCTGACGTGACGGGGGCGCGGTGGTGACAGGCGCTCTGCCTGCCGGTGCGATCCGCAGGGCCGTCCGGTCGGACGTCGACCGGCTGCTCCAGCTCTGGGAGATGGTCTTCGACGAAGGCGCCGACGAAGCGGAGGCTCCCTGGCAGTCCCGGGCCCGGGAGTGGTTCGGGCGCGTCGTCGACGACCCGGCGATGGCGTGCTTCCCCTTGGTCGAGGCGGGCGGCGAGGTGGTCGCGACGGCGATCGGCACGCTCGAGCTCGGCGTGCCGAACCCGTACTGCCCGCGCGGGCGAACGGTCCGGCTCGCCAACGTCGTGACGGTGCCGGGCCAGCGAGGCCGGGGACACGGCACGCTTCTCGTCCGGGACGTCGTGGAGTGGGCGCGGGCGATCGACGCCGACCGGGTCGACCTCAGTGCGACGCCCGACGGGCGGCGACTCTACGAGCGGCTCGGGTTCGAGCTGACGACGGCGCCACGGATGAAGCTCGTGCTCTGACGGGCGGGGGGCTCTCGGTCAGCAGGCCAGCTCGATCTCGAACCTCGAGGGTCGGTAGAGCTCCAGGACGATGATCGTGGTCGGTGCCGCCGGCTCCGACGCCGGCGGTGCCGGCGGTGCTGGTGCTGGCACCGCGTGGGGCTGCGGCCCGGGCGTCAGCGGCAGGACGGGCGGGGAGGTCGAGGTGTAGCGGTGTCCGGTCGGGGTGGTGATCTCGACCGTGTGGGGCGAGCCGTCTCCGTGGGGCGGGCCGTCTCCGTGGGGTGGGTCGTTGCGGTGGGGCGAGCCGTGGCCGGGGCCGGGTTCGGTGACGCGGGCGTGCCAGCCGGGGTGTTCCTTGCCGAGGTTGCAGCGCACGCACAGGCCTTGGCCGTTGGTGGCGCTGGTGGGCCCGCCCTGGGCGCGGGGGGTGACGTGGTCGATGTGCGCGACGGGTGCATCGCACCAGGGGGTGCGGCAGGTGCCGTCGCGGGCGATGACGAACCGGCGCAGCGCGGCCGGGAAGAGCCGTCGGGTGCTGTCCATGGCCACGAGCGTGCCGGTGCCGGGGTGGGTGAACAGCCGGCGCACCCACGCCTTGGTGGGTGCGCCTGGTGCGGTGGCGCGGTCCTCGCTCCCGGCACCGGCGCCTGAGGCGCGCGAGCCAGCGCCGTCGACCGTGCCGATGACTGGGCCTGTGGCCGGTGTCGTCTCGGGCGGCGGGGTGCTGGCGCGGGTGAGCAGGTCGCGGGCCCAGCCGGCCGGGACGGGGCCGTAGCCGGGTACGTGGGCCGGGGTGTCATCGCCGGCGAGCAGGGCCCGGTCGGTCATGACGAGCTGGACCTCCACGGGCACCTCGTCGGCGCTGGCCTGACCGGTGACCCGCTGCACGAGGGTGTCGGCCATCAGCTGGCCCTTGCCGCGCGCCTCGCCGGCGGCCTTGGCCGAGGCTGCGGCGCGGGTCAGGGC
>JAEXXY010000115.1 GCA_023451855.1 Actinomycetes bacterium | reverse complement strand
GGCGGGCGCACTAGGCCACTATGCGACGCCTCCGTGCCCGTCGACCGGCAGCGCGACGCGGAGCGACACGGCGACGGATGCACGGGCGGGAGTCAGGGTACCGGCCCCGGACCATGTCGCCCAAACCGGGGTCTGCGAGCCCCCTGTCTCGTCCCAGATCCCGATGAGGTATCTGACAGCAAGTCAGGGCACAATGTCGTGGCGGCCGAGCACACGTGCCGAGCAGAGAGGACCCCATGACCTACCCGACAGTGCGCGGTCCGGGAACATCCCAGACCCGCGAGACGCTGCGTCGTGAACTGAAGTCGGGATTCCGACGCGCCCTCGGGCTCACCGTCCTCGGCACCGTGGTCCCGGGCGCGGGCCTGACTCAGACCCGCAGCCGCAAGATCGGCTGGGTCCTGCTCGTCCTGGCCATCGCCGGCGGTGCCCTGCTCGCCTACTACGTCCTCACCACCGGCGTGACCAACGCCGCGCTGTCCCTGGTCGCCCGCCCCAACCTGCTGATGGCCATGGCTGGGCTCTTCATCCTCGGCGGCATCCTCTGGTGCGGTTCCATCATCCTCACCGCGATCCAGTCGCGACCGACCCGCCTGGACCGCACCCGCACCCGCTTCCTGGCCGCCTTCACGACGGTCATTGTCTTCCTCGTCGCCGCCTCCTCCTTCAAGGTGGCCGAGTACGCGACGATCACCCAGTCGACCGTCGCCCAGGTCTTCGGCAACTCCCCGGTCAAGCCCGGGCAGGGCGCCCAGGTGGCCGAGGGCGAGGACCCGTGGGCCAAGCAGGCGCGCGTCAACATCCTGCTCATCGGCTCCGACGCCGGGGCCGACCGCGTCGGCATCCGCACCGACTCGATGATCCTGGCCAGCATCGACACCAAGACCGGCCGCACCGCGCTCATCTCGATGCCGCGCAACCTGCTCAACGCGCCGCTCGCCGCCAAGTCCCCGCTGCGCGCGATCTACCCGTCCGGCAGCTTCGGCGACCCCGACAGCACGTGCGACCAGGGCGCCGGCCAATGCATGCTGACCAACCTCTACGTCGACGCCGAGAACTACGCGAAGAACCACCCGAACGCCTACCCGGCGGGCGAGTCCCCCGGCCGCACCGAGATCCGTGGCACGGTCCAGGAGATCACCGGCCTGAAGGTCGACCAGATGGTCGTCATCGACCTCAAGGGCTTCTCCCAGCTCATCGACGCGATGGGCGGGCTCGACATCAACGTCAAGCTCTCCGGCTACGGCACGAAGCTGACCATCGGCGGCGAGCACGCGCCGGACGGCCGTCTCTTCGGTGTCAAGGGCTACTTCGAGCCGGGCTTCCAGCACCTCGACGGCTGGCACTCGCTCTGGTACGCCCGCACCCGCGCCGCCGACGACGACACCCACCGCCAGATGCGCCAGCGCTGTGTGGTCCAGGCGATCGTCAAGCAGGTCAACCCCGCCGCAATGGTCGGCAAGTACCCGGAGATCGCCAAGATCCTCAAGGACAACATCTACACGGACATCCCGGCGCAGAACCTGCCGGCGTTCGTCGACCTCGTCGAGCGCGTCCAGAAGGCGAAGATCAACAGCGTCGCCCTCACCTCGTCGGTGGGCGTCTACTCGAGCAACCCGGACTACGAGCTCGTCCGCACGCTCGTCCAGAAGGGCATCGAGGCGCCGAAGCCGAAGCCGTCCTCGAGTGGCAGCGGCACGTCGACGAGCACCCCGACGAAGACGAAGACCTCGACGCCGTCCCCGACCACGACGCCGTACGAGCAGTGCTGAGGCGGTGGGCGGTCGGCACCTGCCGGCCGCCCACCCGCACGGCGTTCAGGGCCCCTCAGGGGCGTACTCGGCCGACGCGGGCTCGCAGGGCCCCGGACACGAACAGAGCCCCCGACCATGCGGTCGGGGGCTCTGCACAAACGACGTAGGTGTCGCTCGTTGCGGTGTTCTCCGGTGTGTCAGAGCGGACGAACTGCGTCGGCCTGCGGACCCTTGGGGCCCTGCGTGACCTCGAACTCGACGCGCTGCGCCTCGTCCAGCGAACGGTAGCCGTTCGTCTGGATGGCCGAGTAGTGGACGAAGACGTCGGGGCCGCCGCCGTCCTGGGCGATGAAACCAAAGCCCTTCTCGGCGTTGAACCACTTGACGGTGCCCTGTGCCATACGGGTAACTCTTCCTTCTTCTGCGTGCGGGACGGCACACCTCGTGCCTCCCGAGCTGCCGCGTTGAACCCACCGGACGAGCGAACTCGCCGCGCCGAAGAGAAGACCCGCCACCGGTTGGGGACGGGCACTTGCTCGACAGCGAGGAACTGCAACTGCAACCGGCAACGAACCTAGCAGACTACCGCGCCGCGGGCCTGTCGGAGTTCACTGTTTTTCCGGGTGTTCACGCGCCGTCCGTCGCAGTGCTGCGGGGCACCCCGCGCAGTGCCACTGCCTGGGGCCGGTCACCACGGATCGTGGCGACCATGTCGAGGACGCGTCGGGTGGCCCGGACGTCGTGCGCCCGGAACACCGTGGCTCCCAGCCAGGCGGCCACGGCGGTCGCGGCGAGCGAGCCCTCGAGCCGCTCCTCAGCGGGCAGGTCCAGGGTCTCGCCGACGAAGTCCTTTCGCGACATCGCTTGCAGCACAGGGAAGCCGAGCGCCACGACGTCGGACGTGTGGCGCAGCACCTCCAGGGAGTGAGCCGTCGTCTTGCCGAAGTCGAGGGTCGGGTCGACGAGGACCCGCTCGGGTGGGATCCCGGCCTCGAGGGCGGCGCGCGCACCACGGGCGAGGGTGTCGACGACGTCGCGCACGACGTCGAGCGGGTCGGGGCCGTAGGTCACGGCGACGGGGTCGGTTCGCGGTGGAAGCCCTCCGGTATGTGAGATGACATATCCGGCACCGACCTCGGCGGCGACGTGCACGAGGTCGCGGTCGTGACCGGCCCACGTGTCGTTGACGAGGTCGACGGCACCGGCGGCCTCGCGCGCGACGTCCGAGCGCCACGTGTCGAGGCTGAGGACGGCGGTCGGGTGGGCCTCGCGGGCCCACTGGAGGAAGGGCACGACGCGGCGGATCTCCTCGTCGGCGTCGACGGCCTCTCCCTCCTGGCCGGCCCGGACCCCGCCGACGTCCACGATGTCGGCTCCGAGCTCGAGCGCCGAGTCGACAGCGGCCTTGGCCGAGTCGAGGTCGTCGTGCCGGTTGCCGCTGAAGAACGAGTCACGGGTGCGGTTGACGATCGCCATGACGGCCGGCCGTGACGCGTCGAACCGGTTGTCGCGCAGGACGAGCGGGGCCGGTCGGGTCAGTTCGAGGGGGGCCAGTCGGGCGAGGATCTCGGCGGTCGAGGGCGTCGGATCCGGGCTCTGATGTCGCGTCACACTTGCGTATCTCACGCCGGTTCTGGCGGGTCAACCCTTGTTCGAACCATGGTTGTCGAACTGTTACCATTGACGTGCAGACGTCGTCCGCCCTCCCGGCACCGCTCCCGTCCGGGCGGGCGGATGGTCTGCCGGTTCCGACCGTCCCGCAACGACGGTCGACCACCCGGGCCCCGGACGAGGGATCGGTCGGGGTTCACCACCCAAGGAAACTGAATACCGAGATGTCGCACTTCGTGTCGTTCTTCGCGGCGCTGAACCGTCCGCCCCGCCGTCAGCCGGTCGGACAGTACAAGGCACACACCACCTACGAGGAGATGCTCGGTCTCCTCTGAGGAGTGCCAGGCATCGATCCGCTTGCGGATCATCATGAGAACAAAGGGACTCCGGCTTGCCGGAGGCCCTTTTTCCATGTCCGGGGTCGCGACGGTTGGGAGGGACCCTGCCGGGTGCGGCATGATGGGGCCCGGCGTTCCACGACGCCGCTGGAGGGTTCGCATAGTGGCCGAGTGCAGGCGCCTTGAAAGCGCCCGAGGGAAACCTCCGTGGGTTCAAATCCCACACCCTCCGCCAACCGGCCCGCCCGCAGCGGGGTGACCC
>JAEXXY010000461.1 GCA_023451855.1 Actinomycetes bacterium | reverse complement strand
GTCGTGCCCAGTGTGGAGCCAGCGGGGGCCGAGTCCGCCGCACCCGGCGTCGTCGGCGTGGCGGGGGCGGCGGCAGCTGCCGCGGCGGCCGCCTTCTCCTCCACGGTCGCGACCTTCGTCGCCTTGGCGAGGACGCTGCTGACCTTCTTGGTCACCGTCGGCGGCGTCGGGCTCGTGACGATCGGGAACGCGTTCTGCTTGGTGGCCGCCTCGGGCTTGCCGGAGACCTTCCCGGTGCGCAGGTCGATGTAGCCGCGCGTGTTCATCCGGACCATGCCGAGCTCGGACGCGCTGCGCGCGAGGGCTCCGGTGGCCGAGGCCGCGTCGATCTGCTCGTGCAGGTTGCTCGCGGTGTCATCGAGGCGGGCCGACTCGCGCTGGAGGTCACCGAGCGCGAGGGACCCCTGGGCCAGGGCCGTGTTGAGCAGGAGCAGGGCGATGAGGCCGCCGACCAGCAGGGTGATGCAGATCGCGGCGAACGCACCGTTGCCGGTGCGGGCGATCGAGGACGGGATGACGCGGAGCGGGGCGGGCGCCGGTGCGCGTCGGGGGGCGCGGAGCGGCCGGGCCGTCGCGGTCATCTGGCTCATCGGGTGGGTCCCTTCCTGGTGGTGCTGCGGGCGGAGTGCGTGGAGGTGTCGCGGACGCGCTCGGCGACGCGAAGGCGGGCCGAGGCGGCCCGCGGGTTGGTGGCGACCTCGTCGGCCGAGGGCTCCTCGGCGCCCCGGGTGACGAGGGACAGGTAGGGGGCGTGCTCGGGCAGCTCGACGGGCAGATCCGGTGGGGTGCTCGAGGTGGCGCCGGCGGCGAAGGCCCGCTTCGTCGTGCGGTCCTCGAGCGAGTGGTAGGACAGCACCGCGATGCGGCCACCGACCGCGAGCACGTCGACGGCCTCCTCGATGGCGCGGCGCCACACGGCGAGCTCGTCGTTGACCTCGATGCGCAGGGCCTGGAAGGTGCGCTTGGCCGGGTGCCCGCTCTGGCGCTGCGACGCCGCGGGGATGACGCGTCGGAGCATCTCCACGAGGCGCGCCGAGGAGGTGTAGGGCTCGATGGCGCGGTCGTGGACGACGGCCCTGGCGATCTTGCGGGCGAAGCGCTCCTCGCCGTAGTCGCGCAGGATCCGCGTCAGGTCCTGCTCCGAGTAGGTGTTGAGCACGTCGGCGGCGGTGAGGCCGGTCGACTGGTCCATCCGCATGTCGAGAGGGGCGTCGACGCGGTAGGCGAACCCGCGGTCGGCCTCGTCGAGCTGCAGCGAGCTGACGCCGAGGTCGAAGAGGATGCCCTCGACGGACGTGAGCCCGAGGCCGGTGACGACGTCGCGGATCTCGTCGTAGACGGCGTGCACGGGGCGGAAGCGGTCACCGAAGCGGGCGAGTCGCTCTCCGGCCAGGGCCAGGGCCTCGCGGTCCCGGTCGATCCCGACCACGACGGCCTCGGGGAAGCGCTCGAGAACGCCCTCGGCGTGGCCGCCCATGCCCAGGGTCCCGTCGACGTGCACCGCGCCGGGCCGCTCGAGGGCCGGGGCGAGCAGGTCGAGGATCCGGTCACGCATGACGGGCACGTGCCGTTCCTGCGCCGGTCCTCGGTCGGTCATGTGCGTCCCTCTCACGCGTGGTGCGATGTGCTCGTTGTGACTTGTGGTGCTGGTGGTGCTGGTGTGACGCGGAGAAGGTCAGACGTCTGCCGAGTCGGTCCGGTCGATCCGGGGATGGGTGGGGTGGTGCGGGTGGCGACCAGGTGGAGGGAGCTGGTCGTCACGGTCTTCGGTCTCGTCGTGGACACCTGGGGACTGGTCCCCATCCGCTGCCTCGCCCGGGACGGGGGAAGTCGTCCCGGGATCGGAGCGGCTGGAGGCCGGTGCTCAGGTGGCTCAGTGGTTCAGGTGGCGCGCTTCAGAAGAGGCCGGGGATCACCTCCTCGGCCGTGTCGGCGAAGGCCTGCTCGGTCCGCTCGAGGTAGTCGTTCCAGACGGTGCTGTCCCAGACCTCGAGGCGCGAGCCGGCACCGATGACGGTGACGTCGCGGTCGAGGCCGGCGTACTGGCGCAGGTTGGCCGGGATGGTGAACCGCCCCTGCTTGTCGGGGATCTCGTCGGAGGCGCCGGACAGGAAGACGCGCATGTAGTCGCGGGCGGCCCGGCTCGTCGTCGGCGCCTGGCGCATCTGCTCGGCGACCGTGACGAACTCGTCCATGGGGTAGAGGAACAGGCACCGCTCCTGGCCCCGGGTGACGACGAGCCCCCCGGCCATCCGGTCGCGGTACTTGGCCGGCAGGAAGATGCGGCCCTTGTCGTCGAGACGGGGCGTGTGCGTTCCGAGAAACACGGTCCGGCACCTCCCCTTGTCGACCCGTGGGCGACCCCATCCCCCACCTTGTTCCTCCACAGTACTCCACTTCACTCCACCGTCAACGATGTTTGGCCGAAACTCGCCGTCGGCGCGTCGCGTTTGCGCAGGTCAGGAGGGGTGGTGCGAAGTGGAGGGTGGACCTCCCCCTCCGGCTCCGGCCCGCCCGGCCGCGGCCCGACGCCCCTCCTCGTGGGAGCGGAGTCGTGCTCAGCGGGTGCGTGCGGACGCGTCGGGAACGAACCAACGAGGCCCGTTCGTCGTCCCGGTGGAGGAGAGTGGAGGAGGCCGGACGCGTCTTCTTCCGGTCGCGGGCGCGTCGGTCACTACCGGCACTACCCGCAGCACGGGTCCATGGGAGAAGATCACCTGACGGAGTGCGTCGGCCGCCACGAGCGGGCCGGCGCATCGACATGGGGAAGAAAGCGGGTACCAGTGACGACGACGCAGACCGGACTCGACACCACGGCCGGCGCCGGGGGGACCGACCTCGAGCTCGTCCACGACGTGGCCGACCGCCTCGTCACGGCCATGACGAGCGTCATCGAGGGCAAGCCCGAGGTGGTGCGCACCACCGTCACCGTCCTCTTCGCCGGCGGGCACCTGCTCATCGAGGACGTGCCGGGCGTCGGCAAGACGATGCTGGCCAAGGCCCTCGCGCGTTCCATCGACGCGACGGTGCGCCGCATCCAGTTCACGCCCGACCTGCTGCCGAGCGACGTCACCGGCGTCAGCGTCTTCAACCAGGACGCCCGACGCTTCGACTTCCGCCCGGGCGCGATCTTCGCCAACGTCGTCGTCGGCGACGAGATCAACCGGGCCTCGCCGAAGACCCAGTCGGCGCTGCTCGAGTCGATGGAGGAGCGCCAGGTCACCGTAGACGGCACGACGTACACGCTGCAGGCGCCGTTCATCGTCATGGCCACCCAGAACCCCATCGAGATGGAGGGCACCTACCCCCTCCCCGAGGCCCAGCGCGACCGCTTCATGGCCCGGATCTCGATGGGTTACCCGGCGCCGCAGGCCGAGCTCGCGCTGCTCGAGACGCACGGCGCGCACTCGCCGCTCGAGGGGCTCGTCCCGGTCACCGACGCCGACACCATCAACCGCGTCGTCGACGCCGTCACCCGCGTGCACGCCAGCCCGGCCGTGCGCCAGTACATCGTCGACCTCGTGG
>JAEXXY010000073.1 GCA_023451855.1 Actinomycetes bacterium | reverse complement strand
ACCCCTGGACGCGAGGTCGAGCCAAGTGCTTCGTGTCCGCGGCGCTGCGGCACGTCACCGGGGGCCCGAGGTGGCGGGCGCCGCCTCACCTCGCGAGGGCGGCGCCCCGCCTCGGGCATCGCCGTGGGCCCCGCGCCGTCACCGCGGCGTCACCCCGCCTTCACCGTGCCGTCACCGTGGTCGAGGACCCGGTGACCCTCCAGTAGTCTGGTCGCCGCTCGTGAGGGGGGACTCGAGCGCAGCCCGAGCGCCGGGACCACCCTCCGGCACGACGACCAGAGGACAAGGACCTGCCAGCGTGGACGCGTCGACGCAGCTGACCCCGCCGGTCAGCGTCATCATGCCGCTGCTCAACGAGGAGCGGCACCTGCGCGATGCAGTCGCCATGATCCTGAGCCAGAACTACAGCGGTCCGATCGAGGTCGTCCTGGCCCTCGGCCCCTCGACCGACCGCACCGACGAGGTCGCCGACGCGCTCGCCGCCGAGGACCCCCGGGTGCGGCTCGTGCGCAACCCGAGCGGGCGCACCCCCGACGGCCTCAACGCCGCCATCGGCGCGTCGAGCGGTGAGGTCATCGTCCGCGTCGACGGGCACGCCGAGATCCCCGACGACTACGTATCGCGCGCCGTGGCCGAGCTGCAGCGCGTCGGTGCCGACAACGTCGGCGGCATCATGGACGCGCGCGGCACCACCGACTTCGAGCGCGCCGTCGCGTGCGCGATGCGCAGCCCCCTCGGCGTCGGCGCCTCACGCTTCCACACCGGTGGGGAGGCCGGCGAGGCCGACACCGTCTACCTCGGCGTCTTCCGGCGCGCGGCCCTTGAGCGCGTCGGCGGCTACGACCCCCACTTCTCCCGCGCCCAGGACTGGGAGATGAACCACCGGATCCGCGAGACCGGCGGACGCGTGTGGTTCACCCCCGAGCTCAAGGTCACCTACCGGCCGCGCGCCTCGGTCTCAGCCCTCGCCAAGCAGTACTTCCACTACGGACGCTGGCGGCGCGTCGTGGCCCGCCACCACGAGGGAACGATCAACCACCGCTACCTCGCACCGCCGACGATGGTCGGCGTCACGACCGCGGCGACCGTGCTCGGCTTCTTCTGGCCCCCGGCCTGGGTCGTGCCCGCCGCCTACGTCGCGGGTGTCACGGCGGGAGGCCTGGCCATCTCCGGCGGCGAGTCCGCACGCACCCGCGCCGCCCTGCCCATCGTGCTCGCGACGATGCACTGGGCGTGGGGCATAGGGTTCCTGACGAGCCCGCGGCGCCTGACGCGCTGACCCGCCGCCCGAGCCTCGCAGCACGCCCGAGCCCCCGCAGCACGAAGGACACCGACACCGTGATGGACCATGCCAAGGAGGCGGCCGCCCTCGCCCGGGACGCCCTCAAGCGGCAGCTGGCCAAGCGCCGGCTCGCCAGGCGACTGACCCGCGAGGGACTGCAGCCGGGCGCCGACGCGCCGTTCCGCTGCGCCGTCTACTTCTCGGACGAGCCGGTCAACCTCTACCAGATCCGCCAGTGGTACGCGCCGCTGCAGGAGCTCGCGAAGACCCAGCCGGTCGTCGTCATCTCGCGGATGCCGGAGACGACGCTGATGCTGCTCGAGGAGTGCCCGCTGCCGGTCCTGCACGCGCCGCGGGTCACCGAGATCGAGTCGTTCATGGCCGACCACGAGATCGGGCTCGTCCTCTACGTCAACCAGAACGTCCGCAACTTCCAGATGCTGCGCTTCGCGACGCCGGCGCACGTCTTCGTCAGCCATGGCGAGAGCGACAAGTCGTACATGGCCAGCAACCAGCTCAAGGCCTACGACCGCGTCTTCATCGCCGGGCAGGCGGCGGCCGAGCGGCTCAGCGGCGCCCTCGTCGACTTCGACGTCGCCGCGCGCGCCGTCGAGATCGGCCGCCCGCAGAACGACACGACCTACCCGGCGCCGCACCTGCCCGCCGACGGCCGCACCACGGTGCTCTACGCCCCGACGTGGGAGGGCGACCGCGCCAGCATGGCCTACGGGTCGATCGCGACCCACGGCGAGGCGATCCTCACAGCGCTGCTCGGCGACCCGCGCTTCCGCGTCGTCTACCGGCCGCACCCGCGATCCGGCGCGTTCCAGCGCTCCTACGGCGCCGCGTCCGCCCGGCTCTCGGCGCTCGTCGAGCAGGCCAACGCCGCCGACCCGACCGCCCACCACCTCGTCGACACCCACACCGCCTTTGGGTGGCACCTGGGCGCGCTCGACGCCTGCATCACCGACGTGTCGGCCGTGGCCCTCGACTGGCTCGCCACGGGCAAGCCCCTCGTGCTGACCCGGCCCAGCTCGCCGAGCGCCGAGGTGGAGCCGACACGCCTGAACACCAGCGTCCCGCTCGTGGCGGCGGCCGACGCGGCAGGCATCGTCGCGGTCCTCGACGCGGCCGTCGCGCAGCCCGACGAGGCCCGCGCCGCCGTGGTGCGCCACTACTTCGGCGACACCTCGCCGGGGGCCGCCACGGCGCGCTTCGTCGCCGCGTCGACCGACCTCATCGAGTCGAGGCTGGCCCGCACCTGAGAGCACCCCACGGCGCGCACCCCTAGACTGCGGCGAGGGTCAGGCGGGTGACACCCCCGCCGTCGACCGCCGCGGTGCCCGCCGTGACGACCCGGAAGGGGCCCTGCGGCCCCGCGACGAACGACCCGAACGCACGAAGGAGAAGGTGGTCTGCGCGCATGATCGGCGTGTCCCAGTTCCGCGGCCTCATGGCCAACCGGCAGGTGCTGCGCACCCTTGTCGAACGTGACCTACGCGTCCGCTACGCCGGCAGCTGGCTCGGGTGGCTGTGGACGATCCTCGACCCGCTGCTCATGGCGCTCGTGTACTTCGTCGTCTTCACCCTGATCTTCCAGGCCCGCAAGACCGGCAACCAGCCCTTCTTCCTGCACCTCATCACCGGCCTGTTCCTCTGGCAGTGGTTCGCCCAGAACATGTCGGAGACCTCCCGGGCCCTGCTCGCGGAGTCGCGGCTGGTCCGATCGGCCAACCTGCCGCGTGAGCTGTGGGTCGTGCGCATCGTGCTGGCCAAGGGCATCGAGTTCGTCCTCAGCCTGCCGGTCATCGTCGTCTTCACGGTCTACTACATCGTCACCGGTCAGACGCACCTGCACTGGACGATCATCTTCGCGCCCGTCGCCATGGTGCTGACCTTCCTCCTCTCGGTCGGCATCGGCATGATCCTCGCGCCGATCACCGTGCTCGTCAGCGACATGGCCCGGGTGGTGCGCATCGCGCTGCGCCTCGGGTTCTACGCGACGCCGGTGCTCTACAGCGCCGACATGGCGCCGCCCTCGCTGCGCGCGCTCCTCGCGATCAACCCGATGAGCGGCATCCTCGAGCTGTTCCGGTCCGGGTTCTTCCGGGGCGAGATGAACCTCCTGTCCGTCGCCTCGGCCTGTGTGCTGACCGTCGTGCTCCTGCTCGTCGGCGCTGGCGTCTTCAAGCGCATGGAGCCGGCCGTGCTGAAGGAGATCTGATGGCCAAGCCGGTGATCGAGGTCCGTGACCTCGGAATCGAGTTCTACCGCTCCCGCAAGCGGCGCATGTCGCTGCGCGAGCTCGTCTTCAAGGGCCAGACCGGCGCGACGAACGAGACGTTCTGGGCCCTGCGCAACATCTCCTTCGACGTCGCCAGGGGAGAGGCGGTCGGCCTCATCGGCGGCAACGGCTCGGGCAAGAGCACGCTGCTGCGGATGATCGCCGGCGTCATGCTGCCCGACTCGGGCTACGCCACGGTCCGGGGCCGGGTCGCGCCGCTCATCGAGCTGACCGGCGGGTTCCTCGGCGAGCTGACGGCCCGCGAGAACGTCTACCTCGCGGCGGGCCTGCACGGCCTGACCAAGCGCCAGATCGACGAGCGCTACGACGAGATCGTCGACTTTGCCGGGCCGCAGGTGCAGGCCGGTATGGACATGCCCTTCCGGCACTTCTCCTCCGGCATGCAGGTGCGCATCGCCTTCTCGCTCATCACGACGCTCGACCAGCCGGTCGTCCTCGTCGACGAGGTCCTCGCCGTCGGCGACCGGGCCTTCCGCGAGAAGTGCTACGAGCGCATGGAGACCATGCTCTCCGGCGGCAAGACGCTCTTCCTCGTGTCCCACAGCGAGCACGACCTCAAGCGGTTCGCCGAGCGCGGCCTCTACCTGCACCATGGCGAGCTCGTCGCCGACGGTCCGGTCGAGGAGGTCCTCGAGCAGTACAACGCCGACGCGGACGCCGGCGCGTGAGGCTCGACGAGCGCCCCCTCGTCGGCGACGCTCGTGCCCGCTCGGTGGTCGGCCGCTCGGCCGGCGCCGACACCCTGGTCCTCGGGGTCGAGCCCGCCTCCGACCTGTTCGAGACGCTCGGTGCCCTCGGCCTGTCCCCGGCCCGCCCCGACGCCCCGGCGCACGCCGTGCCGG
>JAEXXY010000044.1 GCA_023451855.1 Actinomycetes bacterium | reverse complement strand
AGTCCGCGGTGGGCCCAGACGAGCTCGAGGGGGACGCCGCGGGCGGCGGCGGTGCGCACGGCGGCGTGCGTCTCGGGGTCGGCGAGCACGTCGGCGCCGTCGGCCCGCACCGCGTCGAGGACGCACGTGCTGTGCCACGAGCCGGGCGCGTCGGGGTCCTCGACGAGGTCGTGCTCGATGTAGGCGCGGGCCGCGTCACCCCCGGGGCCCTCGAGCACCGGGCCGAGGGCCGGGTGCTGCTTCCAGAAGTCGAGATACTCCCCCGGCCCGTCGAAACGCATCCGCAGCCGGTCCATCGCCGGGCCGATCACGGCCTGCAGGGCCGCGTCGATGTCGACCGAGGCGTCGACGGGGAAGGCGAGGCCACCGTCGACGAGGACGGCGCCGGCAAACCGGTCGGGGTGGCGCCCCACCGCGAGGGCGCTGATGAAGGCGCCCATCGAGTGGCCGACGAGCACGGGCGCCGCCGCGAAGACCGACGCCGTCTGCACGAGGTCGGCGACGTGCGCCGCGAGTCCGTACGGTCCGGGGGCCGTACGGCTGTCACCCCGGCCGCGCAGGTCCGGCGCGAGGAAGCGCACCGCACCCGGGCCGTGCCGTCGCGCCAACTCGTCGGCGACGCGTCGCCAGGACAGCCCGTTGGCCGTGATGCCGTGGACGGCCAGCACGACGGGCGCGTCCGGGGCGACGGGTCCGACCGTGAGGTCGTGGATCGCGAGGCTGCCCTCGGGCAGCTCGATGACGAACGCGGACTGGGTCATGACGAGGCCCCTGCCTTCCGGATGATCCTCCCGCCGAGACCGGTCAGCCCCGACGGCGCGAAGTAGACGACGACCACGAAGAACGCGCCGAGGATGAACAGCGGCTGCGACAGCACCTGGCGCACCACGTCCGGCAGCGACTGGAGGGCAGCGGCACTGCTCACCTCGACGAGTCTGGCATCGGCGTAGGTGTAGAGCACGCCGCCGATGACGGCGCCCCATCGGCTGCCCGCGCCGCCGAGCACCACCATGACGAGCAGCGAGAGCGTGAACTCCGAGGTGGTCAGGTGCGGGCTCGAGCCGCCGAGCACGAGGGCGTGCACCACGCCGCCCAGCGCCCCGAGGAACGACCCGGCCACGAGGGCCAGCAGCCTGACCCGGTAGGTGCCGAGGCCGATGACCGCGGCCCGCTGCTCGTTCTCGCGCACGGCCGCCATGGCGTGCCCGGCGCGTGAGGCGACGAGCAGCGAGACCGCGACCCACGTCAGCGCCAGGAACCCGAGCGCGAGCCAGTACCGGTAGGGCGCGTTGGCAACGCCGACGAGCAGGTCGGGCAGAGCGGCGCGGTTCACCGTGCGCCCCTCCTCCCCGCCGGTCGTGCCACCGGGGTCGCGCATGACGATGATCGAGGCCGCCTGGGCGAACGCGAGCGTCACCATCGCGAAGGCGATCCCGCCGACGCGCAGTGCGACGGCGCCGACGACGAGCGCGAGCAGCGTCGACAGCCCGAGCGCCAGCCCGACGGCGGCGGGCAGCGGCAGCGACCACGACGCCGTCGAGACCGTCAGCAGGTAGCTGCCTGCGGCGACGAACAGGGCGTGACCGAAGCTGAGCAACCCGGTGCGCCCGAAGAGGACGTCGTAGCTCAAGGCGATGCCGCCGACGACGAGGCACGTGGCGAGCAGCTGCATCGAGCCCGGGCCGTTCAGACGCCCGGGCAGCACTCCCGGCACCTCGACGGGCAGGTACGGCAGGTAGGCCAGGACGGCGAGGACGGCTACGGGAGCAAACCGGGTCGCCCACCGCCGCAGGCCTGCCCGACGCTCCCCGTCCGGAGCGGGTGCCGGCTCGGGAGCCGGCCACCCCGGGGCTCCAGCCGCGAGTCCGGTCGAGGTCTCGTCGTCGACCGTGGCGTCGGTGACGCCGGTGACGCCGGCGCGCGTGCTCGGGGTCATGCCGGGGCTCCCTTCAGGGACGTCGGCCGCAGGAGCAGCACGAGGGCGAGCAGCAGGACCACCGACAGGTCGCCCACGCCGCTCGCGGCGTAGTAGTTGGCCAGCTGCTGCACGAGCCCGACCGCGACCGCCGCGAGGGCGGTGCCGGTCAGCGACCCCATCCCGCCGATGACGACGACGATGAAGGCGTAGATGAGCAGCGAGCCGCCCTGCCCGGGTGACACGGCACCGGCGTACTGGGCGTAGAGGACGCCGGCGAGGCCCGCGGCCGCGCCGCCGATCGCGAACACGAGGGTGAAGGTGCGCCGCACGTCGATGCCGAGGGCCTCGACCATGGTGCGGTTCTCGACCCCGGCGCGGATGACGAGGCCCAGGCGCGTCAGGTGCAGCAGCGCGAGCAGCCCGCCGAAGACGACGAGCGCGACGAGCAGGTAGACGAACCGGTCGTTCGGCACCGTCGCGCCGAGCAGACGGGTGGTCCCGCTCATCCACTCCGGCTTGCTGACCGGCTGCGGGTCGGCACCGTAGATGCCCTGTGCGGCCGCGACACCCGCGAGGGAAAGACCAACGGTGACGAGCACCTGCTGGATGTGGCGCCGGTACAGCGGCCGGATGAGCACGATCTCGACGGCGAGGCCGACCACCCCTCCCACGAGCACGGCGACGGCGATCCCGAGCACGAGGCGCGCGGCAACCGGCCACGTCGGCGACAGTGCCGTCATCGTCATCCACGCGGCGTAGGCACCGGCGGTCATGAACGCGCCGTGGGCGAAGTTGAGCACGCCCATGAGGCCGTAGACGAGGCTGAGCCCGGACGCGGCGAGGAAGTACAGGGCGCCGAGGCCGAGGCCCGTGAAGAGGATGAGGACGAGGTCGCTCACGCTGCACCCTCCCGTCGCATCGAGACGCCGAGCAGCTCGCGCGTCAGGTCGGCGTCGGCCACGAGGGCTGCCGCCTCGCCGCGGTGGACGACGCGTCCGGCGTCGAGCACGACGACGCGCTCGGCGATGCGGCGCACGAGAGGCAGGTTCTGCTCCACGAGCAGGATGGGCGTGGCGCGGGCCACCTCCGCCAGCACGTCGGCGACCTCGGTCACGAGCCTGGGCGCCAGGCCCTTGGTCGGTTCGTCGACGAGGAGCAGGTCGTTGTCGCGCAGCAGGACCCGCGCGAGCGCGACCATCTGCTGCTGGCCCCCGGACAGCGTGCCGGCACGCTGTCCGCGCCGTTTGACCAGGTCGGGGAACAGCTCGGCGACGACCGGAGCGTCGACGCCGCGGTCAGGGTCGACGAGCCGGAGGTTCTCCTCGACGGTCAGGCCGCCGAACACCTCGCGGTCCTCGGGCACGTAGCCGACTCCCCCGCGCACGACCCGGTGGGTGGCCATGCCCTGGATCGGGTTGCCGCGCAACGTGATCCGACCGGTCCGTGGCGCCAGCCCGATGACGGCCTTCAGGGTCGTCGTCTTGCCGACGCCGTTGCGCCCGAGCAGAGCGGTGACCCCGCGCGGTGCGACGTCGAAGGAGATCCCTTGCAGGACATGCGATCCGCCGTAGCGGACGTGGACGTCCTCGAGACGGAGGACGGGTGGGTCTGTCGGTCGTTCGAGGGTCACAGCGCTTCTCCCAGGTAGGCCTGCTGCACGCGCTCGTCGGCGGTCACCTCGGTCGGCGCGCCGACGGCGAGCAGCTGGCCGTGGTGCAGCACGGCGACGCGGTCGGCGAGGCCGAGCACGACGTGCATGTGGTGCTCGACCATCGCCACGGCGACACCGGAGTCGCGGACCTCGCCGATGATCTCGGTCAGGCCGTCGACGTCCTCGGCCGAGACCCCGGCCATCGGTTCGTCGAGCAGCAGAACGGCGGGGTCGGCGGCGAGCGCCATCGCGAGCTCGAGCTTGCGGCGGTCGCCGTGCGACAGGTCGCGGGCGAGCGTGCCGGCACGCCCCGGCATCCGGACCCGGGCCAGCAGCCCGACCACTCGTTCCGAGGTGCCGGACCCGCCGCCGCCCGCCCGCCGGAACGGCGAGAAGGGCGCCGAACCGGCGGCCTGCACGGCCAGTCGGACGTTCTCCCCGGCGGTGAGGCCGTCGAAGAGGGCTGAGGTCTGGAACGACCGGGCCAGCCCCTGCCGGGCCCGACGCGTCGCGCTCGCACGGGTGACGTCGTTGTCCCGCAGCGTGATCCGGCCCTGCGTGGGTCTGGTCACACCGCTGAGGATGTTGACGAGCGAGGACTTGCCCGCCCCGTTGGGGCCGATGATGCCGAGCAGCTCACCGGCCCCCACGGAGAGGGTGACGTCGTCGAGGATCCGGGCGCCGCCGACGCTCCAGCCGACCCCCTCCGCGCTGATCATGTGCCGATCATGTGTTGATCACGCGCCGATCACTTGAACGGGGCGACCGGCGGGGCGACGCTCGCCGGGTCCAGGGTCTCCCCCAGCTGCGGCACGACGTTGGTGCCGTCCTTCTTCAGCGTCGCGGTGAACATCGGCTGGAGCAGGGCGTGGTCCTCGGCACGGATCGTCAGCTGCCCCTTCGGCCCCTCGAACGACCATCCCTCGAGACCCGTGACCATCTTGTCGACGTCGGAACCGCCGGTCTCGAGAGCGTGCACGATCATCTGGCCGGCGACGAAGCCGTCGTTGGTGAACAGGTCGACCGACGCCCCCTGCTTGGCGAGCCCGTCCTTAAGCGCCGTGTACGCGGCGTTGTCGGCCGCACCCTCGAAGAAGTGCGAGAGGAAGTCGATCTTCGTGCCGACCTCGCCGAAGAGCGTGTGCGTGGCCTTGATGTCGAGGCCGGTGACCACCTTCGTGGTGCCGAAGACGCCCTGCTGCCCGAGCGTCGTCCACATCTGGGTCGCGTTGGCTCCGGCCCACGCGACGAAGAGCAGGTCCGGCCCGGCGGCCTTGACCTTGGAGGCGAACGGCGTCAGGTCGGTGGCGGCGGCCGGGACCTCGACGGCCGAGACCGTCGCACCCTTGGCCCCGAGGATCGCCGTGACGGCAGCGACGTTGGCCTTGCCGAAGGCGCTGTCCTGCGCGAGGACCGTGACCTTCTTGCCCTTGACGTCACCGAGCATCGAGCCCGCCGTGGCGACGTCCTGGTAGGTCTGGCGCCCGGAGCGGAAGGTGTAGCGGTTGGCGCCGGTCACGGCGTCGGCCGCGGCCGGGCCCGAGATGAACAGCACCTTGTTGTCCTGGGCGAGCGGCGCCACCTGGAGCGCGACGCCCGAGGCGGTCGAACCGGCGATGATGGTGCTGCCCTTGCCGATGAGGTCGGTCGCGGCCGACACCGCCTTGGCCGGGTCACCCGCGTCGTCGGCCTCGCTGATCTCGATCTTCCTGCCCGCGACCGCGCCGGTTCCCTTCGTGGCGAAGTCGATCCCGGCCGTCAGGCCCTGCCGGTACTGCTCGCCGTAGCTCGCGAGCGGCCCGGACTTCGAGTAGACGAGACCGACCTTGAACGTGCCTCCCGACCCGTTCGTCGACCCTGCTCCCCCGTCACCGGCCGCCGGAGCACCCGGCTGCCCCGGTGAGCCACAGGCAGCGACCGACAGGGCGATCATGGCGCTCGCGAGCGCCAGGCTCCAACGCTTGGACACCGATGTCCTCCACCTCTGGCGGGCGCTCGCGCCTTTGCTGCAACGAGATCCGTTGACGCCCAGCCGTTTCGGCGAACCTAGGTGAGCGTTCGCGACGCAGCCGTGGGACGTGGGACCACAAAGCGGACAGACGCATGTGGCTGGCCGCCACCCGCGTCGGGTCGACCACGCGGGATCGACGCGGGATCGACGCTGCTCGACGCGGGCCCCGCGACGACGCCCGTCAGGCCAGGCGGGGCTCGAGGTCTGCCACGACCTGGTCGGCGGTCAGGCCGAGCTCCTCGAGGATCTGGCCGCGCGAGGCGTGGTCGAGGAAGCGCTTGGGGATGCCGTACGTGTGCACGGGCACCTCGACCCCGGCCTCGCGCAGGGCGAGCGTGACGGCCGAGCCGACACCACCGCTGACGAGGTTGTCCTCGACGACGGCGACGGCGCGGGCCCGGCGGGCGAGGTCGACGACGGTGTCGCTCACCGGAAGCACCCACCGCGGGTCGACGACGCGGACGGCGCGCCCGTGCGCCGCGATCTTCTCCCCCGCCTCGATGGCGAGGCCCGCGAAGGCGCCCACGCCGACGACGAGCAGGTCGGCGTCGTCGCCGGCGTTCTCGAAGAGCACGTCGACGTCGCCGATGCTGCGCTGGGCGGTGAGCGGGTCGGCGACGTCGCCCTTGGGGAACCGGATGACTGTCGGGCCGTCGGACACGTCGACGGCCTCGCGCAGCTGGCGCCGCACCTGCTCGCCGTCGCGCGGGGCCGCGAGGCGCAGGCCCGGCACGATCGAGGTGAGGGTCATGTCCCACATGCCGTTGTGCGAGGCGCCGTCGCTGCCCGTGACACCGGCCCGGTCGAGGACGAAGGTGATGCCGGCGTGGTGCAGGGCGCAGTCCATGAGGAGCTGGTCGAACGCGCGGTTGAGGAAGGTGGCGTAGACGGCGACGACGGGGTGCAGGCCCGAGTAGGCCAGCCCCGATGCCATCGTGACCGCGTGCTGCTCCGCGATGCCGACGTCGAAGACGCGGTCGGGGTAGGCGGCGGCGAACCCGTCGAGGCCCACGGGGATGAGCATCGCGGCGGTGATGGCGACGACGTCGGGACGCTCCGCGCCGAGGGCGACCATCTCGTCGTTGAACTCGTCGGTCCAGATGCGCCCGGACACCTCGAACGGCAGGCCGGTCTCGGGGTTGAACTTGCCGACCCCGTGGAACTGGTCGGCCTCGTCGTCGACGGCCGGCTGGTAGCCACGGCCCTTCTGGGTGAGGACGTGGACGATGACCGGGCCGCCGAAGTCGCGGGCCTTGCCCAGCGCGCGCTCGACGGCCTGTTCGTCGTGGCCGTCGACGGGGCCGAGGTACTTGAGGCCGAGGTCCTCGAACATGCCCTGCGGGGCGACGATGTCCTTGATGCCCTTCTTGACGCCGTGGAGCGTCTCGAACATCGCGCCGCCGACGACGGGTGTGCGGGCCAGGGAGCGTTTGCCCCAGTCGAGGAAACGCTCGTAGCCGCGCGTCGTGCGCAGCGTCGCGAGGTGGTCGGCGAGCCCGCCGATGGTCGGGGCGTAGGAGCGCTCGTTGTCGTTGACGACGATGACGAGCGGGAGGTCCTTGTCGACGGCGATGTTGTTGATCGCCTCCCAGGCCATTCCACCGGTGAGGGCGCCGTCGCCGATGACGGCCACGGTGTGCCGGCCCGTCTCGCCGGCCAGGCGCCGGCCCTTGGCGATGCCGTCGGCCCACGACAGCGCGGTGGACGCGTGGGAGTTCTCCACGACGTCGTGCTCGGACTCGCCGCGGCTCGGGTACCCCGACAGACCGCCCTGCTTCTTCAGCTTGCTGAAGTCGTGCCGCCCGGTGAGCAGCTTGTGGACGTAGGACTGGTGGCCGGTGTCGAAGACGAGGGTGTCCTGCGGCGAGTCGAAGACGCGGTGCAACGCGATCGTCAGCTCGACGACGCCGAGGTTGGGGCCCAGGTGGCCGCCGGTCTTGGAGACCTCGGTGACGAGGAAGGTGCGGATCTCCTCGGCGAGCGCTGGCAGCTGGTCGGCCGGCAGGGCCTTGAGGTCCGCGGGGCTCGTGATCGTCTCCAGCAGGGCCACGCCGGGTCTTCCTCTCGAAGTTCGGTGCCGCATCGTCAGGGTCGTCGGGTGGTCGTCAGGGGTCTGGGCCCGACGTGTCGGAGCGGTTGATCGAGTCTAGGTGCAACGATCAGGCCGGCGAAAACGTGCGCCGCCCGACGCACGGCACACCACACATGATCCTCTCGTCACCGCCACAGGACGTGCAGACGCGACCCACTGCCCACGGCTAGAGCCGCGGGGCGAAGACCTTGCCCTGCAGGGCCTCGTGGAGCAGGCGCGCCGAGCGTGTCGCGGCGACGAGCCGGATGCCCTCGGCCTCGATCTCGGACAGGATCTCGGTCAGCGCCTCGGTGGGCACGTGCGGCCCGATCTCGACGCGCGCCTCACGCCAGGCGTCACGGGTGGCGGCCACCTGTCCCTCGAGGTGGCGGCAGGTGATCCACGCGAGGGCGATGGGGTGCTTGCGCCAACCCGCGTACCCGCGGTAGTCCGGTGGGCACTGGTCGAGCATCCAGAGCACGGCCCGCTCCTGCCAGCCCGGCGCCTGGGCCGGCGGCACGCCCGGCGGCCAGCCGGGTGGGGTGTGGGCGGACATGGCTCCAGTCTGCCTCGCCTACGCTCGGGGCATGACGACGCCCTGGTCGGTCTCGTGGGTCACGGCCTTCCTCGACGTGCCGCCGACCGTGCGTGAGGACGTCGTGCGGTTCTGGTCGGCCGTCACGGCCTCGACCGAGTCCCCGGCGCGCGGCGACGAGGGCGAGTTCGTCAGCCTCCTGCCCGAGCAGGGCGACCCCTTCCTCGCCGTGCAGCGCACGGGCACGGCCGGCGCCGATGCCACCGGCCCCTCGATCCACCTCGACCTGCACGTGCTCTCGCCGCAGAACGCTGCCGACCGGGCCGTGGGGAACGGGGCGAGGGTGCTGCACCGGTCCACGCACGGCTACGTCGTGGTCTCCTCCCCCGGCGGTCTCGTCCACTGCTTCGTGCGGGCGGGGCCCCACGTGCGTCCCGAGCCGGTCCGCTGGCCCCGGGGCCACGAGAGCCTCGTCGACCAGGTGTGCCTCGACATCCCGCCGTCGGCCTACGAGGCGGAGTGCCGCTACTGGACGGAGGTGACCGGATGGCGGCTGCGCCGCTCGGCGACGCGTCCCGAGTTCCACCACCTCGAGCGTCCGGCGGGCGTGCCGCTCCGCTTCCTGCTCCAGCGCCTCGACGCCGACCACCCCGAGGGCGCCGACACGCCCGTCACGGCGCACCTCGACCTCGCCTGCGACGACCGCGCGGCGGAGGTGGCGCGGCACCGGTCCCTCGGGGCCACGGTCGTCGGCGACCCGGGCGGCGGCTGGACGGTGCTGCGTGACCCCGCCGGTTCCAGCTACTGCGTCACCGACCGCGACCCGCACGACGGCTGAGGCCTCCGGCCCCCGCACCGGGCCGCCCGCGCCAACGGGCCCGGACCGTGGCAGCCCGAACCGGCGGGCCGGTCACCAGTTGGGCTCGGGGCGCGGCGGCGCCGGCAGCGGGTGGTCCTGCGGGTGGATGACGTAGACGATGCCGCCGCTGTGCGGCACCCATGTGTTCTCGAACTGCTCGCGGTCGTAGGTGACGCGCACCTGGCCGTTGTCGCGGATGAGGTGCGAGGCCGGGTCGTTGCAGACGACGTCATTCTCCGGTGTGAAGCCGACGACGACCATGAGGTGGCCGTTGGTGCCGTACCCCGCGCCGTCCAGCTCGCCCTTCTTGAACGACACCGAGGTGACGAGCGGGATCCCGGCGGCGATGAACTCCTCGGCCTCGGTCAGCGAGCGCAGCCGGGTGACGAACGCACGCATCCGCGGGCGGGTGGCGGCGTAGGCGGCGTTGAACGGCCAGTTGCCGGCGCCGTCGTAGGTGTAGTCGTAGACGTTGCGCGCCGCGAAGTCGACCTGCGGGTCGGTCTCGTCCGGGATGGCCTCGGTGACCCACGCCGTCTCGTCCGCGCGCGGGCCGGCTCCCCAGTAGGCGAGCACCATCGACGTCGAGGTCGGCGAGCACCAGGCCTCGCCGCCGTTGTCCCACTGCGGGAAGTGCCCGATGTGGCGCTCCTGGGAGAAGGGCGGCACGTCGAGGGTGGTGCCGCAGGCCCGGCCGTTCGGGCTACGAGGCACCCGGTGGGCGTCGGGCAGCGCGGAGGCCATCGCCCCGACGGAGCGCAGCCGGGGGGTGTGCCTCGTGCCGGTCGGGCGCATGAGGCGCACGACGAGCTGCCACGACTCGAGGGTGCGCCCGGTGCGCGTCGCGAGCGTGTCGGTGTAGACCGTCGCGACAGTGTCGCCCTGACCGTTGAGGCTGGTGCGGTGGATGCCGCCGCCGTCGGCCGGGTCGTACCGGGCCCAGCGCCCGAGGACGTACTCCTTGGTCTCGACGCCACCACTGCGCCCGCGGACGCTGACCTCCACCCACGAGCGTCCGGGGGTGTCGGCGTTCCACGACGCGACGAGCTCGGTCAGGCCGAAGCCCGGACGGACGACGGGCGAGGTCCACGTCGCCACGTCGTACGTGCCCGGCGACGCCGTCGGGTCGAACGGGTCCACGTACTCCCGGGTGCCGGTGAAGGCGCCGACGGCCAGCTGCAGGCCGCTCCACTCGCGGTAGGCCACGTGGCGGGCGTCGGGCCCTGCGGGCACTGACGAGGCGGACGCGGTCGACGCGGTCGAAGCGGCGGACAGGCCGAGGAACGCGGCGCCTGCGGCAGACCCGAGCACGACGCGTCGGCTCGGCGTCGCGGCGCCCAGGGGCATCTCACGCGAGTCGGGGGTGCCGGTGGGGACGGTAGGGACGATGGGGACGGACGACATGGCACACCTTCCGTGGGGGGCAGGCGCCACCGGGCCGGCGTGGCGGACGCGGGCACCGGGGTGCGGGGCCCGGTCAGTGAACACCCGCACACCCCGTCGAGGGGGCTTTCGGGTCAAGGATTCTCGCCATTCGGTCGCTGGGCGTGGAGAATTTACGCCCGCTTGACCGGACCCCGACCGATCAGGCCCAGTTGGCCTCCGCCGGCGGCGGCGGGAGCTCGACGCCGTGCGGGTGGATGACGTACGTCAGGCCGCCGTCGTCGCCGAGCCACACCCGCTCGAACTGGTCGCGCCGGTAGACCCGACGCACCTCGTCGTTGCTGGCGATCCGACCGGAGTTGGGGTCGTTGGACACGACGTCGCCCTCGGCGGTGAAACCGACGATCGTCAGCAGGTGCCCGCTCGTGCCGTAGCCGGCACCGTCGAGCTCGTCCTCGCGGAAGGTCACCGACACGACGAGCGGGACCCCGGCGGCGACGAACGCCTCGGCCTCGGTGAGGTCACGCAGCCGCGTCACGTACGCCCGCAGCCCACGCGTCGCGGCGTAGGCCGTGTTGAACGCCCAGTTGCCGGCCCCGCCGTAGGACCGGTCGAAGACGCGACGCACGCCGTGCACGACGACGGGGTCGATGTCGTGACCGACCCAGGCCGCCTCCGCGGCGCTCGGGGCCGAGGCCCAGTGCTCGAGCAGCATCGTCGTCGACGTCGGCGAGCACCAGGACTGGCCCCCGTTGTCCCAGTGGGGGAAGGTGTCGACGTGCAGGCGCTGCGAGTGCGGCGGCACCGGCACCTCGTGGCCCGCTCCCCCGCCCGGCCGACTCGTCGGCTCGTCGGGCGCGATGGTGAAGCGCGAGGCCACGGCACCGACGAGGGACACCTCGACGCCACTGCCCGGCGCCCCGTCGGCGCGCTGCACGGCATCCTCCGTGGCCAGGGCCGTCAGGCGCAGCTGCCACCGCCTGAGACCGCGGCCGGGAGCGGCGTGCCACGTGTCGGCCGAGACGTGACCGGCGTCGAGCTGCTGGCCGCGGACCGTCGTGCGGGTCACCGGAGACTCGCCCTCCGGGTCGTCCTCGGCCCAGCGCGCGAAGGTGACCCACGGCGTCCAGCCCGACGCGTCGCCGACGCGGCCCTCGACGTGCAGCCACGTGCCGGCCGGGGTGCGGGCGTTCCACGACGGAATGAGCTCCGTTGCCGTGAAAGGGATCTCGACGACCGGCGACTCCCAGACACTGGCGGCGTAGGTCCGCGGCCGGGAGTCCTCGACGTGCACGTCCCGGTAGGTGACGTCCGCCGCGGGCTCCCATCCGAGGCCTGACTCCCAGACGGTCAGGGACGCGTGTCGCTCGCTCACGCGTCGAGCATGCCATCCACGGGACGCACGGGACGCGTCGGGGCCCCGCCCCCCGCGCCAACCGGGGTGCGCGGACCTCGCACTTTCCCTCGAGGAGTCCGCATTGCCCAAGGTCAGTGAAGATCATCTCGCCGCTCGGCGCAGCCAGATTCTCGACGGCGCGCGCGCCTGCTTCGCCGAATTCGGTTACGACGGAGCGACCGTGCGCAGGCTCGAGGAGGCCATCGGACTCTCGCGCGGGGCCATCTTCCACCACTTCCGCGACAAGGACGCGCTGTTCCTGGCGCTGGCCCAGGAGGACGCCGAGCGGATGGCCGACGTCGCGGCCAATCAGGGCATCGTGCAGGTGATGCGCGACATGCTCACCCATCCCGAGCAGTTCAACTGGCTCGGAACACGTCTGGAGATCGCGCGGCGACTGCGCACCGATCCGGAATTCCGCGCGGGCTGGACCCAGCGTTCGGCCGAGTTGACCGCCGCCACCCTGGCCCGGTTGGAGCGGCGCAAGGCGGCGGGCGCGCTGCGCGACGACGTCCCCACCGACGTGCTGCTGGGCTATCTGGACCTGGTGCTGGACGGCCTGATCGCGCGTATCGCCTCCGGGCACACCAACGAGAACCTCTCGGCCGTCCTGGATCTGGTCGAGGCGTCGGTGCGCCGCAAGGAGTGAACCCGCGGCGGAGCTTGTCGATTCCCGTTGCGGCGCAAGGGAATGCGCGTCGATGAGCCGGCCCCGACGGCGAGGGTGGCAACCTGGCGTGTCCCGCCGTTTCTCAGTGTCCGGCCGTCTCTTCCGGGTCCAGGCTCGTCAGCAGCGTGCGCGTGATGCGGTCCAGTGCCGCACGGTCGGCGGGGTCGAGCACCGCCAGCAGTCTCGCCTCGTTGGCGGTGTGCTCGCTCACCAGGTCATCGATCAACGCGCGCCCCGCGTCGGTGAGCGCGACCCGGATCGCCCGCCGATCCCCCGCGTCGGCCGCGCGGCGCACCAACCCGGCGGCTTCGAGGCGGTCCAGTCGGCCGGTCATGCCCGCGCGCGAGAGCATCAGCCCGTCCGCGAGCGCCGACGGGCTCGCCTCGAACGGCGCGCCCGCCCGCCGCAACGCCGCCAGCACGTCGAATTCGCCGCGTTGCAGCCCGCGCGCGAGGAAGACCGCGTCCACTTCGCGCCGGGCGACCAGCATCAACCTGCCGAGACGACCGATGATCGCCATCGCCTCGAGGTCGAGATCGGGGCGTTGCCCGCGCCACTGGTCGATGATCGCGTCGACCCGGTCGGGTCTGGTCGTCCCCGCCCGATCGGGGCCGCCTGTCACCGCCCGATCGGGGCCGCCTGTCACCGCCCGATCAGGGCCGCCTGTCACCGCACGATCGGGGCCGTTCATCGCCGCCCCGTCGGGGCCGCCGGTCGCCGCTGTCTCCGAAGCCATGGACGGAGTCTATTCGCCGGTATATAGTTCGGTGGCGAATTATCAAGCATCGAATAATGAACCGTCGAATCATCGGGAGCAGTCATGAACGCCGTACCGACCCGTCCGGCCTCGGTCCGACTCGCGCACGAAGCCGAGGTCCTCGGGTCCGACCAGGCCCGCATCCGCCTGCACATCGACGCCGACCGGACCGAGGGGTCGGTCAGCACCGTCGAGGTCGAACTCGCCCGCGGCGCGGACGGCGCGCTCCCGCACTACCACACCCGTTCCGACGAGCTGTTCTACATCGCCGAGGGCGAACTGCGACTGCTGGCGGGCGATCGCATCCTCACCGTCGCCACGGGCGGCTCGGTCGTCGTCCCCCGGTACATGCACCACGCCTTCGGCGCCACCCCCGACAGCGGCGCGCGCGTGCTGATCGCGCTGATGCCAGGCGTCGAGCGCTTCGAGTACTTCCGCCTGCTCGACCGCCTGGGCCGCGGCGAGGCCGACCCGGCCGAACTCGACGCCGCCCAGGACACCTTCGACAACCATTTCGTCGACGCACCGCGTTGGTGGGCCGACCGCGGCGCGCACCGGAGCTGACCGGACCTCGTCCGTTTGTGACGCAGCTATCGCCTCCAACGGGAACATCGCACCGGGACCGGACCGTTGGCCCGAACATGACCTTCACAGTCACCTTGCAGGTGCGCGGCTATGAACTCGACACCTTGGGCCACGTCAACCAAGCGGTCTACCTGCAATACGGCGAGCACGCGCGGTGGGAACTGCTGCGCGAGGCCGGCGTGGCGGGCGACAAGCTGATCGCCGAGGCGATCGGGCCCGTGGTGCTGGAGACGAACATCAAGTACCGCCGCGAACTGCGCGTGGGCGACGAGGTCATCATCGACACCGACTTCGAGTGGGAGGGCGGCAAGATCTTCCACATCCGCCAGCTGATCCGCAAACTCGACGGCACGACCGCCGCCGAGATCCTGGTCACCGGCGGCGTCATGGATCTCAACGCGCGCAAGTTGATCCTGAATCCGGACGAGCGGCTGCGCGCGCTCGCCGACCGCCCCGAACTGATCGGCCTCTGAGCCGCCCTCATCCCGGCCCGCACACCACCGGCAATTGCCTGGCGTTTGCTGTCGCGGGGCTGCAGGCGTGCCGAAAATCTTTCGGCACCAGCGCATCCACCCCCGGTAGACGCACCGTCAGCGGCGGGAAATCTTTCGATCCGGGACGATCGGACCATGCTGCGCGTTATGATCGCACCCACGCTCGGCGATTCTGGCTAATCACGAGCAGATCGGAGTGCACCCCATGGCCGACGCGCCCAGTCGTCACGTCTCCGCCCGTTGTCGGACAACGACGTTGGCCGACATCGGGCTTCGCTGAACGGATCGGCGCATGGCCGCGCGGAACTCGGTACTGATCGTCTCCGAAGCCGACGACCTGCACGCGACCGCGATGGCGGCGACGTTGCGACTGCACCACGGCATCGAGCCGATCCTGTTCGACCTGCGCGACTTCCCGCGCGAGTCCGGCAGCTTCCGACTACACCGGTCGGGAACCGCGCGGGCCCTGTCGCACGTCACCGGACTGGACACGGTGCGTTCGGTCTGGTGGCGCCGCCCGCACCCGTGCCGGGTTCCCGACCACCCCCGCCCCGAAGCCCCGCAGCAGTCCGAGAGCGACGGATTCCTCGAGGGCATGTTGTGGTCCATTCCGGCCGCCTGGGTCAACGATCCGGGCGCCGACCGGACCGCCGCCCGCAAGATCGTCCAACTCGAGACCGCCCAGCGCGCCGGTTTCCTGGTGCCCGAGACCTTGGTCACCAACGACCCCGACGAGGCGCGCTCGTTCGCCGAGTCCCGCCCCGGCGCGGTGGTGCGCAAACGCACCGGCAGCGCGCGCGAAGGCACCGCCTCGGCCCGGATCCTGCGGCGCGCCGAGTTCGCCTCGCTGGCCGACATCCGAGCCGCCCCGACCATCCTGCAGGACTACGTCGACGCCGATCACGACTTGGCGGTGGTGTGGGTGGACGGCACCGAATGGACCGTGCGCGTCACTGACCGCGCCGCGAAGCGCGGAGTGGTCGGCTTCGAGCACCGGCACGGCAACGCCTCGGCGTGTGCTCCCGAGCAGTTACCCGCCTCGGTGAGCAAGTCCATGACCACGCTCATGGGCGCACTCGGACTCAGCTTCGGCGTCGCGACCCTGCGTCTGGGCCGCGACGGCGAGTACTACTTCCTCGCGGTCGACCCGCAGGGCCGCTTCGCCCACCTGGAACTCGCGACCGGACTGCCGTTGTTCCGCAGCCTCGGCAACCTGCTCGCCCACGGGGATGGCAGCGTCGTCGACCGCTGACCGCACCTACCGAAACCGGCTGGTAGGCCATCGGATTCGAATCCGCGCCGGGAAATCCCGGCGCACCGCGCACCTTTCGCGGCTACTGGGTCTTGCGGCGATTCGCCCCACCCCGGCTGCGCAGTTGCACATGCGATTCCACCAGCACATTGTGGATGAAACCGTACGAGCGCCCCGTGGCACGGGCCAGGGAGCGAATGCTCGCCCCCGCTTCGTATTGCTTCTTCAACTGGGATTGCAGCCGGTCACGTGTCTTGCCCGTGACGCGGGTGCCCTTCCCCAAAGTGGCCTTGTTCTGTGTGGGCCTGTCGCTCATGGCTTCCTCCGAGTCGCCGAGCAGCGCGTCATTCCAGGCTAAGCACTCGAGGGGCCGTGATCAACGGGTCCTTGTGATGAGAATCACGCGAGCTGAATAAGTTCCAGATATTCGGCGGACCAGTGATCCTCGGTGCCGTCGGGAAGTAAAATGACGCGCTCGGGCGAGAGGGCCTCCGCCGCGCCGGGATCGTGGGTCACCAACACCACCGCGCCCGCGTAGGTGCGCAGGGCGTCGAGAACCTGTTCGCGCGAAATCGGATCCAGGTTGTTGGTCGGCTCGTCCAGCAGCAGCACGTTCGCCGCCGAGGACACCAAACCCGCCAACGCCAGACGCGTCTTCTCACCGCCGGACAGCGTGCCCGCGGGCTGTTCCAGTTGCGGGCCGGAGAACATGAACGCGCCGAGCAGACCGCGCAGTTCCTGTTCGCCCGCGTCGGGCGCGGCGTGCCGGATGTTCTCCCACACCGTCGCGTTGTCGTCGAGGGTGTCGTGCTCCTGGGCGAAATAGCCCACCTTCAGCCCGTGACCGGCCACCAGACCGCCCGCGGTGGGCTGCTCCACCCCGGCCAGCAGACGCAGCAAGGTGGTCTTGCCCGCGCCGTTGAGACCCAGGATGACCACGCGACTGCCGCGGTCGATCGCCAGGTTCACGCCGGTGAAGATCTCCAGCGACCCGTAGAGCTTGGTCAGGTTCTCGGCCATCAGCGGCGTCTTGCCGCAGGGCGCGGGCTCGGGGAACTTGATCCGGGCAACCTTGTCGGCCACGCGCACGTCGTCGAGTTCGGCGAGCAGACGGTCGGCGCGCTTGGCCATGTTCTGCGCCGCAGTGGCTTTGGTGGCCTTCGCGCCGAGTTTGGCGGCCTGGGCCTTCAGCGCGCTCGCCTTCTTCTCGGCGTTGGCGCGTTCGCGCACGCGGCGCTGCTCGTCGGTGGCCCTGGCGTCGAGGTACTTCTTCCAGCCCATGTTGTAGAGGTCGGCCTCGCCGCGCACCGCGTCGAGGAACCACACCTTGTTCACCACGGCCTCGAGCAGTTCGACATCGTGGCTGATGACGATCAGGCCGCCGTCGTGGTTCTGCAGGAAGCCGCGCAGCCAGGTGATCGAGTCGGCGTCGAGGTGGTTGGTGGGCTCGTCGAGCAGCAGGATGCGATCCGAGCGCCCGCCGCTGCCGTCGGAGGCCGAGAACAGGATGCGCGCCAACTCGATTCGGCGACGCTGACCGCCCGAGAGCGTGCGCAGCGCCTGGCCGAGCACGCGGTCCGGCAGGCCCAGGCTGTGGCAGATCCGCGCGGCCTCGCTCTCGGCGACGTAGCCGCCCAGCGCGGAGAAGCGCTCCTCGAGCCTGCCGTACTTGCGGATCGCCTTCTCGCGCTCGCGCTCGTCGGCCACCTCGGCCATCAGCGCCTGCTGCTTCTCCATCTCGCGGATCAGGCTGTCCAGGCCCCGCGCCGAGAGCACCCGGTCGCGGCCGAGCACGTCCAGATCGCCCTCGCGCGGATCCTGCGGGAGGTAGCCGATGTCGGTGGAGCGCACGATCCGGCCCGCGTAGGGCTCGCCTTCGCCCGCCAGCACGCGCAGCGTGGTCGTCTTGCCCGCGCCGTTGCGCCCGACCAGTCCGATCCGGTCGCCCGCCTGCACCCGCAGCGCCGATCCGGGGGCCGACAACAGGGTGCGGACGCCGGCCCGGACCTCCAGGTCGGTCGCGGTGATCACAGACGAACTCCTCACGAAAACGGCGGTGCTGGACGATAGCTGTTCGATTGTGCGACGCGCTGCGCACGAGAACCACCGATTTTACCCGCCCGCGCGAGCACCCCACACATCCCGCCGTCGCCCATGTGACGCCGGTAACTCCGGATATCCCGCCGGGGCCCTCAGCCGACCGGTCGGGCCGCGGTCTGCGCCGCGACCAGACGCACCAGGTCGCCGAGCGCGATCTCGACGTCGGCGATGTGCAGGCCCCAGCCCGCGTCCGGGATCTCCGGCAGATCCGGGCTGCCCGGATTCGGCGTGGCCATCAGCACCGACGCGCCGTCGGCGTGCACGCAGCGCAGCGAATAGGTCGCGGCGGGCACGAGCCACGGCGTGGACGCGAGCACGCCGCCCGGACCGTCGCCCAGCGCGATGCCCAACCCCAGCGGACTCGGCACCGGATTCGCGCGCACGACGGTCGCGGCGGTGGCGGCCTCGTCGCGTTCCCACGAGGCCGGGTTGGTGCAGGCCACTTCGTAGTCGGGACCGTACGGGCGCGGGGCCGCCTCCGGCGTCGAGGGATTGCGGCCGAAGCGGGAATCCGCGGGCGGGGTGGCGTCGAAGGTCTGGAAGGCCACCACGCATCCGGTCTGCCGTTCGGAACGGCACAGCGGCAGGTACCGGAAATCACCGCCGACGTCGGCGTTCTTCGGCACCACCACGTTGCCGCCGAGCAGGATCGCCGACAGGATCGCGGCCCGCCGCACCGGATCGGGTTCGATCTCCTCGCGCAGCAACTGCCGCAGCATGCGGGTGCCCTGGGAGTGACCGATCAGCACCACGGGACGCTTCGGGTCGCGGCCCGCCGTGAACTCCCGCCAGGCCCGCAGCACGTCGGCGTAGGCGATACGGGCGGTGTCGGCGCTCTGCTCGGCGGTGCGGTTGCGTTCGGTGGACAGCGCGACCAGGGTCCGCTGCCGGTAGACCGGCGCGTACACGTGGCACACCTCGGAGAACCGGGCCGCCTGCATCTGCGCCACCGCGCGCAGTTCCGGCGTGACGCTGTAGTCGGCGTTGGGCCCGGGTTGCAGCGAGACGGTCGGATAGACGTAGAAGCAGTCCACTCCCGGGTCGGCGGGGACGGCGGTGTCCACGATCCGATCGGGCTGCCCCGCTTCGCGCACGGTGGTCGCGGCGCTCGCCGCGCACGGGTCGTCGGTCTGTCCCGGCGCGCACAGCCACACCGTGGGCCGCTCGGGTTCGGCGGTCGCGCTCACCGCGGACCCGGCCAGTATCCCGACCCCGCACACCACCGCCGCGAGCCGCCGCCATCGCACTCCGCGCATCGCCACCACCCGCACCGCCCAGCGTTCCGGCCGCGCGTCCCGTCGCGCGTGCTCGGCGTGATCCTAGCCGGCGGGCGGGGGTCACAGGCGGGCATCGGCGCAACCACGGCGATGTCGCGCGCACCAGGTCGGTCGGCCCGGTCCGCTCATCGCGTCGATCACCTCGCGGTCGCGCCGGAGGGCAGCGCTCGCAGCGATGTCCCGCGAGGCGTCGGATCGGGGCGGCGCGACGGGGCGTGACTCGGTGGGGTAGAACACTCCGGAGGGCCATTGGCTCGACCCGGTGAACTGAAGTAACGTGCCGTCACATGAGTACCGATGATCTGCTGGGCCGAAGCGCCCTGGTCAGTGGCGCGAGCCGGGGAATCGGCAAGTCCATCGCGGCCGAACTGCTGCGGCGCGGCGCGAACGTGCTGATCACCGCGCGCAAACCCGAACCGCTCGAGCAGGCCGCCGAGGAACTGCGCGCGCTCGGCCACAAGGGACAGGTCATCGCGCTCGCGGGCAACTCCGGCGACGCCGAGAGCCGGGTCGCGGCGGTGGAGCGGGCGGTGGCCGAATTCGGGTCGCTCGACATCCTGATCAACAACACCGGCATCAACCCGGTCTACGGCCCGCTGATGGAGGCCGACCTCGACGCCGTGCGCAAGATCTTCGACATCAACGTCGTCGGCGCGCTCGGCTACATCCAGGCCGCCTACCGCGCGTGGATGCGCGAGCACGGCGGTGTGGTCGTCAACGTCGCCAGCGTCACCGGCATCCGCTCCACCAAGGTGATCGGCGCGTACGGGGCCTCCAAGGCGGCCCTGATCCGCCTCACCGACGAACTGGCCTGGCAGTTGGGCCCGAACATCCGCGTCAACGCGGTCGCGCCCGGCGTGGTCAAGACCAAGTTCGCCGACGCGCTCTACTCCGACGACGAGGCCAAGGCCGTCGCCGCGTACCCGATGGGCCGCCTCGGCGCGCCCGAGGACGTGGCCGGCCTGGTCGGATTCCTGGTTTCCGACGAGGCCAAGTGGATCACCGGCGAGACGGTCCGCGTCGACGGCGGCCTGGCCTCCACCGGCGGCATCTGAGACGCATCCCGCGCTCGAAGGGGCGCCCGCCGTGCACGGCGGGCGCCCCTTCGCCGTCCGCGGGACAGCCACGACGAAGGCTTCTCGAGGGCGGACATCGCGCGTGCCCCCGCGATCCGGCAGGCACGGCGATGCCCGGAGAGCATCGGTTCCCCGGGCGACCGGGCACAATGCGTGCGTGCACACCGACGTGGTGATCTGCGGGGGCGGTCCGGCAGGCCGGGCGCTGGCCCACCGCTGTCTGGTGCGCGGGCGGTCGGTGACGCTGGTCGATCCCGCGCCGCACCGGCACTGGGTCGCGACCTACGCCGCCTGGGCGGATACGCTGCCCGACTGGCTGGACGCCGGGGTCGTCGCCGCCGCGGTCGAGCGTCCGGTGGTGGTGGCGTTGCGCAGGCACGAGATCGACCGCAGGTACGTGGTCCTCGATGTCGAGCGTCTGCGGCTCTCGCTCGACATCGACGGCGCGCGGGTGGTCGCCGATCGCGCGACCGCCCTCGACCGGCACACGGTGACCTGCGCGTCGGGCCGGATGCTGACCGGCGATCTGGTACTCGACGCGCGGGGTCTGACCCGCTCCCCCGCTCGCGCCGAACAGACCGCCTACGGCCTCGTCGTCGGCCCGGTACAGGCCGCCGAGGTCGAACCGTGCTTCATGGACTGGCGCGCCGACAACGGGGCCGACCCGGCCGCCGCGCCGTCGTTCCTGTACGCGGTACCGACGGGTGCGGGCTCGATGCTGCTCGAGGAGACCTGTCTGGCGGGCCGTCCGGCGCTCGACCTCGCCGAACTGCGGAGGCGGTTGCTGCACCGACTCCGGGCGCGCGGCATCGCGGTCACCGGCGCGGAAGCGGTGGAACGGGTGCGCTTCCCGGTCGAGGGCGGTCGTGTCGGCGCGCGCAGATTCGGGGCGGCGGGCGGATTCACCCATCCGGCCACCGGTTACAGCGTGGCGGCGTCGTTGTCGGCGGCCGACGCGATCGCCGAAGGGCGCTCGCTCCCGATCGCGAGGCTGCGCGCTGTCGCGGCCCTGCGCGCGGCGGGTCTGCGAGCACTGTTGGCGCTCTCCCCCGCCGAGGTCCCCGCGTTCTTCGAGGGTTTCTTCGCCCTCGCCCCGGACCGGCAGCGCGCCTATCTGGACGGTCGCGCCGACCCGCGCGGCACCGCCGCCGCGATGACGGCGATGTTCACCGGATTGCCGCCGCGACTTCGGACCCACGTAGTGCGGGCCTCGCTCGGGATGTGACGGCGTCGGGAGAATTCGCGCGCTCCCGGGCAATTCCGTCACCACCCGCCCAATTCGTGCGCCGACATCCCGGAAAAACTGTGCCGACACCGCCGTGACGCGGCAGTGCTCGCGGATTCCGGACGGTTCGGCCATGATGGAGCGCATGCGGGCTATCTGGAAGGGCTCGATCGCGTTCGGGCTGGTCAACGTCCCGGTGAAGGTCTACACCGCCACCGAGGACCACGATATCCGGTTCCACCAGGTGCACGCCGCCGACGGCGGCCGGATCAAATACGACCGGGTGTGCACGGTCTGCGGTAAATCCGTGCAGTACGCCGATATCGACAAAGCCTACGAATCCCCCGAGGGCGAGAAGGTCGTGCTCACCGACGAGGATTTCGCGAAACTCCCGGCCGCGGAGAAGCACGAGATTCCGGTGCTGCAATTCGTGCCCTCCGAGCAGATCGACCCGATCCTGTTCGACAAGAGCTATTACCTGGAACCGGACTCGAATACGCCCAAGGCGTACGTGCTGCTGGCCGCCACCCTGGAACGCATCGACCGGACCGCGCTGGTGCATTTCACCCTGCGCCAGAAGACCAGACTGGCCGCCATGCGGGTCCGCGACGGGGTGCTGGTGCTCCAGACGCTGCTGTGGCCGGACGAGGTGCGCGCGGTCGACTTCGAATCGCTCGACGACATCTCCGAACCGCGGCCCCAGGAACTGAAAATGGCCGAGACCCTGGTCGAATCCATGTCCGACGATTTCGATCCCGACCACTACACCGACGAGTACCAGATCGAACTCAAACGGGTGCTGGACGAGGCGATCGCCGGCGGCACGGGCAAGGTGGTCAGCCAGGAGAAGGCCGAACCCGCCGAGATGGACGCCGAAGTGGTCGACCTGGTCGCCGCGCTGCAACGCAGCCTCGAAGCGAGCGGACGCCGCGGTTCCGGCGGGGCGACGAAGAAGACCGCGGCGAAGAAGGCCGCGCCCGCGAAGGCGACCAAGAGCGCCGCCAAGTCGACGGCCGCGAAGAAGACCGCCACCAAGAGCGCCGCCAAGAAGGCCCCCGCCAAGAAGTCGGCCGCCCGCAAGGGCGCCTGAATTCCGGCAGCGCCGAACTAGACGGCCTGGTAATACCAGTCGAGTCGGCCCTCGTGCTCGGTGTCGCTGCTGCGGAAGTAGTGGAATCCGGCCCGGCGCGCCACCATCACCGCCGCCGCGTCGCCCGGGTCGACCCGCAGCACGGCCTCCTCGGCCAGACTCGTGCGCGCCAGGAATCGACAGCCGAGCACCACGGCCCTGGTCGCCGAAGTCGGACGCCGCCAGGCCGGGGTCAGGTCGTAGGCGACACTCGCCTGACCAGCCGAAAGGAATGGCTGACCGGTGTGCACGCCGAGGACGCCGAGCAGATCCTCCTCGACCTGCGTCGTCACCGCGAACACGCGCTGCGGGCCGCCGTCGCGCCACGCGGCGGCGCACATCTCGAAGTGACCCGTGACGCCGGGCAGGCTCAGCTCACCCCCGTGCAGCCAGTCGACAGTGGCGGCGGGCTCGACGGCGCAGTACGCGGGCGCGTCGGCCACCGCGATCGGACGCAGCGAGATCACACCGTCGGATAGCCACACACGACCATGATCGTCAACAAGATCACGATCCGGCAATCCGACCCGCGCGGGAACGCGACCGATTCGCGCCGATCGCCGCGAACGCGTGGTTATCGCCGGACCGATCAGAACGTGGTCGAGGCGCTCGCGTCCATCTCGCGCAGCATGGCCACCGCTTCGCGCATGCCGGTCCCGAACTCGCCGAGGACATCGGCCATGCCGTCGGTGCCGGTCACCAGATTCTCCCGGGAGGCCCCGTACCCGTCGTTCGCTTTGCCGTCGCGGAATTTGGTGCCCATCTTGTCGTTGCCCCAGGGCTGGTTGTCCCCGGTCTCGAGCGCCTCGAGTTTGCCGCGCAGTTCGGTCACGACGGCGCGCACGTTGCCGCCGAGGGTTTCCACCAGCCCCGCCGCCTGCTCCAGCGCTTCGGGATCTACTTCGACTCTGTCGGCCATCGGGTGTCCTCGCTCCGGTCGGCCCGGTCCTGCCGGGCATGGTTGACGACTTGCGGTGGTGCGTGAAGGGATGCGGTCGCGACGTCGGCGGCGCGCCTATCCGTTGAGCGTGAAGGGCTGGTCCACGTCGTCCTGCGTGGTCGGCGGGGTGGGCGCGGTCGGCGGGGTCGGGGGCGTCGGCGGGATCGGCGGCTGCCCCGGTGCACCCGGCCGACCCGGCTGACCGGGTTGCCCCGGTTGACCGGGCTGACCCGGTTGGCCCGGCACGTTCGGGTCGTCCTGCTGCGGTTGCTGCGGTTCCTGCGGTTGCTGTTGCGGCTGCTCCGACCCGCCGGGCTGTCCCGGGTCGGCCGGTTGCCGGGGATCCTCGCCCGGTGCAATGCCGGGTTCGCCGGGCGGCTGCGCGGGGTCGTCCTGACCCGGCAGCCACGAGCCGTCCGGAGCCTCCGGCGGATGGTATTCCGGCGGCATCTGCGGCATGTTCGGCCAGCGCTGCGGACGGGCCTTGCCGCGCAGGTCCTTTCCGTCGCCCGCGAAGGGGTTGTATTCGGTCTCGGCGGCCAGGATGCCCTGCGTTCCGGTGGCGTGCACGATGTCGGTGCCGGACACGTCCAGGCTGGTGGTCGAGGAGTTCGAGTGCAAGCTCTCGGTGCCGGTCGACACGTGTTCCAGCGGCGGCGGCACGGGCGCGGGGCGCGTCGGCATCAGCGGCGGCGGTTCCGGCGCGGGGCGCGTCGGCATCGGGGGTGGCGGCACGGGGGCCGGACGCGTCGGCATCGGCGGCGCGGGCCGGTTGGTGGTCTGGGTCGTGTCGAGGTCGGGTCGGTTCGGTTGCACGGTGGACGGGCCGCCGACGGGGGCTGTCGGCGCGCCCGTTGTGGTCAGCGGGGCGTCGACGCCGTCGTGCGGACCGGGCACGATTCGCCTCGGATCGTTGTGTCCGAGGACCGGCGACTCGTCGCCGTACAGTGAGTCACCGTCCGATACGCGGGGCGGCGGATCGTACGGTCCCGGGACCACCCGCACCGGATCGTTGTGTCCGAGCACCGGCGATTCGTCACCGAACAGCGAGTCACCGTCCGACACCCTCGGCGCGTGCGGATCGGGCACCAACCGGAACGGATCGTCGCGGCCCACCACCGGCGACTCGTCACCGAAGGACGACGAATCGTCGAAGAAGGTGCGGTTGCCGAGCGGCGAGTGGGGGTCGTTGCCGCCGAAGCCGCCCTCGCCGGGCGAGGACAGCGGTGAGATGTTCGGAGTGCCGAGTTGTCCCGCGCCGGGCCGGAAGTCGGTGCTGCTCGACAGCGGCGACACGTCGGGACCGGGCGTCGGCACGTGCGCGGGCGTGGGGGTGGACGCGGCGCTCGAATCCGACAGGGACCCGAGCGAGGTGATCAACTTCGGCAGGTGATGCGGACGGGCGCGGACGGGCGTGTTGCTCTCCCCCGACACGGGCCGGTGCTGTTGACTCTCACCGCCGAACTGGTTCTGCGTCGTGGAGTGCACCGGCGCGGACTGCGACGAGGACTGCACGCCGCCGACATGCGGAGCGTTCTGGGTGAAGGACGGACCGCCCTGGGTGAGGTTCGGACCGCCTTGGACGAGATTCGGTCCCCCCTGGACGAAGTTCGGCCCCCCTTGCACGAAATTCGGACCACCGGGGGTGAAGCTCGGCCCGCCCGGCGTGAAGGTCGGGCTGTCTAGGGTGTACAGGGAACCGCCGTCGCCGTGTCCCGGACTCTCCGGCGAGAAATGCGGCCCGCCCGAGATCGTGGTGTCGCCGGATATCCCACCGGTGAATTGGGCCTGATTATTCGAATCCCATTGCGATGCTTGATGATTCGCGGCGTTCTGTGTGACGGTGTTCGTATCCCCGTGGCCGACGCCGCTGTTCGACACGCTGCCCGCGTCGGAATCCGTGCCGCCCTGGGTCACCACCGGTTGCGGCGGCGGCGGTGCGCCGTGGTCGACCTGCGCCGCCTGCTGCGGGGGCGGCGGCGGGGCCTGGCCGTCGGGG
>JAEXXY010000014.1 GCA_023451855.1 Actinomycetes bacterium | reverse complement strand
CAGCGGGCCGAGGTCATGCACCCCACCGCGCACACGGGACGCCACGCCTGACGCGTCGGTACTGACGCGTCGGGGACCGGCGTCGTAAAGCCCACGCGCGTCGCCGGTCGCCGCCCCTAGGGTGTCGCCATGGCGACGGTGCGACAGGTCCAGGTGACGTTCGACTGCGCGGAGCCCGAGCGCGTGGCGCGCTTCTGGTGCGAGGTGCTCGGCTACGAGGTGCCCCCGCCGCCGCCCGGTTTCGACTCGTGGACGGCGTTCGACCAGTCGCTCCCGGCCGACCGCCAGGGCTCGGCCTTCGCGTGCGTCGACCCCAGCGGCGTCGGCCCGCGCCTCTTCTTCCAGAAGGTTCCCGAGGGCAAGGTCGTCAAGAACCGCGTGCACCTCGACGTGCGCGTCGGCACCGGCCTCGTCGGGCAGGAGCGCCTCGACGCCCTCGAGGCCGAGGCCGTGCGCCTGGAGGCCCTCGGGGCCAGCCGCGTGCGGCTGCTCGTCGCCGACGGGTTCAACGAGTCGTGCCAGGTGATGCAGGACGTCGAGGGCAACGAGTTCTGCCTCGACTGAGCGCCGAGGCCGCCGGGCTCAGCCGAGCTTGGCCACGGTCAGCAGCACCGCGGAGTCCTCGACGGCTTCCAGCGAGTGCCGGATGTCCGGGACGACGAGGAGGTCGCCCGGTGTCCCCTCCCAGGTGGCGCCGTCGGTGCTGAGACGCACGCGTCCGCGCAGCACGTGCACCGTGGCCTCGCCGGGGTTCTCGTGCTCGGCCAGCGATTGGCCCGCCGTCAGGGCGATGACGGTCTGGCGCAGCACGTGCTCGTGGCCGCCGTAGACCGTGTCAGCGCTGCGGCCGTTGGAGGCCTGGGCGGCGCGCTCGAGCAGCTCCCGGGCGAGGGCGGTCAGCGAGGACTTCTCCATGGGGCCACCCTGTCACCCGCGAGCGCGGTCGTCGACGGTTCGCCGTTTCCCACCGAGGTGCGCGCTTCCTCGAGGGATGCGCGTTGCGAGTCGCACCGCTGAGGTAAGCGCGCACTCCTGTGTCGAAGGTGCACCGGTTCCGGAGGGTGCGCCGGCGGGGAACCAGTGCACAGGCGGGAAGCGGGAGAGACCGGCGTCAGTCGAGGTCGTGGACGTCGGCGCGGCGGGCGATCGTCGCCGTCGCGCGCCGGCAGGCCATCGTCGGCACGCGCGGCACGATGTCGTCGAGGAAGGCGTACCTACGCCGCAGCGACCGGTGGTACGCGTCGTCGGTCGTGTCGGCGGCGAGGGCGGTCCACCAGTCGGCGAGGTCGCCCCAGCCCGGCGCGGCCAGCGACCCGCCGTACTGCTGCAGCGCGAGCCCGGCACACAGCGTCGCGAACGTCATCCGCTGCTCGAGCGGCCACTCCGCCAGGGTGCCGACGAGCAGCGCGGCACCGAAGACGTCGCCGGCCCCGGTCGGGTCCACCTCGTCGACGCGAAGCGACGGCACCCGCGCCTCCTCGCCGGTGCGCTGGTCGATGCCGACCGCGCCGTTCGGCCCGTCGGTGACGATCGCGACCGGCACGCGATCGGCGAGGGCGTAGAGCGCCTCCACCGTGGTGCGCGTGCCGGTGTAGGCCATCGCCTCGACGGCGTTCGGCATGAAGACGTCGCAGCGCTCGAGCCGGTCGAGCACCTCAGGCGACCAGCGCTCCTTGGGGTCCCAGCCGACGTCGGCGAACACGAGCGCCCCGTCGGCGCGGGCGCGGTCGACCCACGTGCTCGTCGCCCCGAAGGCCTCGTCCTCGGCGAGGTCGACCATGACGGCCCGGGAGCGCGGCGGCGTGCCGATGAGCTCGCTGGCCGGCACCGGCGACGGGTGGCCGTGCGAGACCATGCTGCGGTCACGATCGACCGACATCGACACCGTGACCGGGCTGTGCCAGTCGGCGAACCGGCGGCTGCGCGAGAGGTCGATGCCCTCCTGCTCCTCGAGGGTGCGCCAGCAGAAGTCGCCGTAGTCGTCGTCGCTGAAGGCCGCGGCGAGCGACGTGCGCAGGCCGAGCCGACGCGTCGCCACCGCGAGGTTGGCGATCCCGCCCGGGCACGACGCGAGGCCCTCGGCCCACGCCTCCGTGCCGGGCGACGGCATCGCCGGGAGCCCGGCGAAGATCATGTCGAGGAAGACGGTCCCCCAGACGAACACGTCGAGGTCCGGCCCGGCGGCAGTGCGTCGGGCTGCGAGCGGGTCGAAGGCAGAGCTCGTCGGCATCGCCACCATGCTCCCATCCGCCGCAACCCTGTTAGCGTCGGTCCGGTGATGACGGGGTGATGACGGGGTGGTGACCGGGTGACGGGGGGATGAGATCGCGATGAGGCTGGTCGTGCTGGGGGGAGGCGGGTTCCGGGTCCCGCTCGTCCACGGCGCCCTGCTGGGTGACCGGACGCCCGACGCGTCCCGACGCGTCACCGAGGTCGTCCTCCACGACACCGACGCCTCCCGGCTCGAGGTCGTGCGCCGCGTCCTCGACGCCCAGGCGGCGTGCGCCACCGCACCCGACGCGCCTCCGCCGCCCACGGTCCGGGCCACGACCGACCTCGACGCGGCGCTCGACGGCGCCGACTTCGTCTTCTCCGCGATCCGGGTCGGGGGTCTCGAAGGCCGCACCGCCGACGAGCGGATCGCCCTCGGCCTCGGGTTGCTCGGCCAGGAGACGACGGGACCGGGCGGCGTCGGCTACGGCCTGCGCACCGTGCCCGTGGCCGTCGACGTCGCCCAGCGCGTCGCGCGACTCGCGCCCGGCGCCTGGGTCATCAACTTCACCAACCCCGCCGGGCTCGTGACCCAGGCGATGCAGCAGGTGCTCGGCGACCGCGTCGTCGGCATCTGCGACTCCCCGCTCGGCCTGGCCAAACGGGCCGCCGGCGCCCTCGGCCACCGCCTCGACGACGTCGAGATCGACTACGCCGGCCTCAACCACCTCGGCTGGCTCTCCGGCCTCCGCGTCGGGGGGCGCGACGTGCTGCCCGACCTCATCGCCGACCCGGCGCTGTTGGGCGGCACCGAGGAGGGCCACCTCTTCGGCGTCGACTGGCTCCAGACGCTGGGGGCGATCCCCAACGAGTACCTCTGGTACTACTACTTCTCCCGCGACGCCGTCGCCCAGATCACCGCCGCCGCTGAGACGCGAGGCGAGTACCTCGTGCGCCAGCAGGAGCAGTTCTACACGGCGGCAAGGGATTCCGACGACCCTTATGCGGTCTGGGACGCGGCACGGCGCGAACGCAACGCCACGTACATGCAGGAGAGCCGCAACGGCGGCGACGACGAGCGCGACGAGTCCGACGTCGAGGGTGGCGGGTACGAGGGTGTCGCGCTCGCGCTCATGGCCGCGATCGCCCGCGACGAGCCGGCGCGCCTGATCCTCAACGTCCGCAACGGCACGACGCTGTCGGGCCTGCCCGAGGACGCCGTCGTCGAGGTCCCCTGTGCCGTCGACGCGTCCGGCCCGCGGCCGCTGCCGGTGTCCCCGCTGGCCGAGGCGTCGCTCGGCCTCGCCCAGCAGGTCAAGGCGGTCGACGAGCTCGTGGTCCGGGCCGCCCGGGAGGGGTCGGCCCGGCTCGCCGTCGAGGCCTTCGCCCTGCACCCGCTCGTCGACTCGGTCACGGTGGCCCGGCAGCTGCTCGACGGCTACCGCCACCGCCTCCCCACCTTCTACGACACCCTGCGC
>JAEXXY010000515.1 GCA_023451855.1 Actinomycetes bacterium | reverse complement strand
GCGCCGCTCCGCGCAGCAGCAGCTCGGCGTTGCACGCGACCTGCTCCCAGCCGCCCAGGTCGCGCCAGGCGGCGAGCCCGTCGGGCACGGCGACCCACGCGGAGTGGTCGACGGTGCCCTGCAGGTCGAAGCGCTCCGGGTAGGGCAGGCCGTGGCTCCACGACGTCACGAGCGGACGCATCCGGTCCCGGTGCTCCGGCGCGGCCCAGAGCGTCGCCGCCGCCCGTGGGGTGTAGGCCCACTTGTGGAGGTTGCCGGCCCAGAAGGCGACGCCGAGGGCCTCGACGTCGAGGCCGGGCAGCGCGCCGGGCACGTGGGCGGCGTCGACGAGGACGGGCACGGGTGCCACGGCCGCGGCGACCTCGGCGACGGGGAGGACGAGCGCGGTCGGCGAGGTGATCTGGTCGATGACGACGAGCCGGGTGCGCTCGGTGACCGCCGCCGTGAAGGCGGCGACGACCTCGGCCGGGTCGGCGTCGACGGGGAACGACGCCGTGCGCAGGGTCGCGCCGCGCGCCTCGGCCGACCAACCGGCCGTGAGGTACCCGTGGTTGCTGACGACGACGTCGTCGCCGGTCCCGACACCGAGGCCCTGGAGCACGACGCCTACGGCCTCGGTGACATTGCGGACGAGCGCCGTCGAGTCGGCCGGGACCCCGATGAAGGCGGCCGCCTCACGGCGGGCGGCGGCCAGCGCGTCCGGCAGGTCGTCGCGGAAGGCACGCATCGGCGCACCCTCGATACGGGTGCGGGCCCGGTCCTGGGCCTCGCGCACCGACCGGGGCACCGCGCCGAACGCGCCGTGGTTGAGATGGGTCAGGGCCGGGTCGAGCTCGAACCGCTCGGCGATGTCACGACGCACCCGGCCCATCCTGCCTCAGCGGTCCGAGCCCGTCGCCCACAGGGTCCCGCACTGCTGCACCTCGGCGGCGGTGGGCGCGAGGACGCCGAGCGCCGCGGCCCGCGACCGGCCGAGGTTCCACGCCAGGGCGTCGTCGCCCGAGGTCGGGTCGGGCGCCACGGCGCAGATCGCGACGTCACGAGGCAGCCCGGCGACGATCGTCGGGGCGGCGTCGGGACCGAGCGTCGACAGGTAGGCGACGTCGAGCTTGCCGGACGCCGCATAGCGGTCGATGTTGCGCTGGGCCACCCACGCCTCGGGATTGAGGAGCCCGCCGACGAGGACGAACCCGGCGACCGCCATGATCGCTGCCCGCGGCAGCCACCAGCCCTCGAGGCGAACGCCCGCGACCATGACGAGCACGACGAGCAGCCCGAGGAACAGCTCGAAGGCGACGACGAGCAGCCGAAGCACCGTGAAGCCGTACGCCTGCTGGTAGAGGTCCATCCGGTGCAGGGCCGATGCGACGACGACGAGCGTCAGGGCGCAGAGCGCACCGAGCACGACGCGCAGCACGAGGCGGTCGCGGGCGTTCCCGCGCGGGGCCTTGAGAACGGCCAGGGCGACGGTTGCGAGCGTCAACAGCGTTGCGGCCGTGAGCTGCCCGAAGCCCTGGTGCACGTAGTCGGCGTACGTCAGGCCGGTCGTGCGCCGCACGTAGTCGTGCCCGCCGAACAGCGCCGCCGCCTGGGCCACGACGAAGGCGACGAAGACGCCCACGACCATCGAGACCGGCACGACCCACTCCCACGCGCGCTGGACCGGGCGGCCCACGGGGAGGACGACGCGCTCGACCCGCGGCGGGTTGAGGGCGACGTACAGGGCGGCGAGGAGGGCCCCGCCCATGACGAAACCGACGAAGAACCGGAAGGTCAGGCTGTCCCACGCCAGCTGCGGCACGAAGTGGCTCGCCCACGAGCCGAAGATCGCGTCACCCGAGGCGAAGAGCCCGCCGAACACGACGAGGGCCACGAGGGAGACGGCGGCGGTGCGCACGACCGGCCACAGGATCGTCACGCGGCTCGTGGCGGCGACGGTCCGCCCGAGCAGGGGCAGCCCCCGCAGGCCGGCGAGGGGCCAGGACAGCACCCCGGCGACGATCGAGGGCAGGCCTCGCGCGCCGGTCAGGGCCGTCGCGGTCAGCACGAGCCCGACGAGCACCGCCAGGACCGTGAGCCACGGCGCGGCGCGCAGCACCGCGAGAGACGCGAGCGCGACGCACACGACGGCGGTCGCGACGGTCCACCGGCTGCGCCGGCGCTCCGTGGTGCGCCACAGCACGACGCCGCCGACGACGAGCACCGTGAACAGGGCCACGCCCATGTTGCGGTACGGCAGGAGCACCGCCGACAGGACGCCGACACCGAGCGCGGTGAGCAGCAGCCGAGTCTGTGGGCGCAGACCGGACTCGGGCCAGAGGTCACCGAAGAGCGTGTCGACGAGCGGCCCGGGCAGCGTCACCGGCCGAGCGGACGGCTGCGGTGGCGAGGGCGGTGGCGGCAGCGGGGGCGCGCCCGTGGCTCCGGCCGGGGTCGGGGTGGGCGCGGTCGACATGAGGGTCTCCTTCGGCGGGGTCGTTCGTGCGGCTGACGGTGCGACTGACGGCTTGGCTGGTGACGCAGCCGGTGACGCGGCAGGAGGGGGCGCGGGCGACGGGAGGGGGTCGCCGGCCCCGGGGTGGCAGGGCAGGAC
>JAEXXY010000449.1 GCA_023451855.1 Actinomycetes bacterium | reverse complement strand
GCGCTGCCCTGCGCCTTGGTCGACCAGCCGCGCCGGAACGCGTCGGCGACGCCGCCCGGCGGCAGGCCCGGGCCGTCGTCGCTGACCTCGATCACGGCGTGACCGTCGGTGACGTGCGAGCCGAACGCCACGCGTCGGGCCGCTCCCGCCTCCCCGGTGCCCGACACGGCGTCGAGGGCGTTGTCGATGAGGTTGCCGACGATCGTCACGACGTCGCGCGTCGGGGCGACGTCGCGCGGGAAGCGGGCGCCCGGCTCGATGTCGAAGGCGATGCCGCGCTCGTGCGCCTCGGCCGCCTTGCCGAGCAGCAGGGCCGTGAGAGCCGGCTCGTCGACGGCGCCGACGACCTTGTCGGTGAGGATCTGCGAGACCTGCAGCTCCTCGGTGGCGAAGGCCAGGGCGCGGTCGGTGTGGCCGAGCTCGATGAGGCTGACGATCGTGTGCAGCCGGTTGGCCGACTCGTGTGCCTGCGAGCGCAGCGCCTCCGTGAGCCCCCGGGCCGAGTCGAGCTCGCCGGTCAGGGCCTCGAGGTCGGTGCGGTCGCGCAGCGTGGCGACGTGGCCGAGCAGCCGGCCCCGCCAGCGTGCGGGGGCGCGGTTGAGGACGAGGACACGGGCCGCCGTGACGTGCAGCTCGTCCTCGTGGACCTCGTCGTCGGTCAGTGCCGTGATGAGGGCCGGGGCAAGGTCGAGGTCGGCGACGCGCCGGCCGACGGCGTCGGGCGGCAGCCCGAGCAGCCGCACCGCCTCGTCGTTGGCGAGGCGCACCGTGCCGTCGAGGTCGGTGATGACGAGGCCCTCGCTCACCGCGTGGAGCACGGCGTCGTAGTACTCGTACATCTCGCGCAGCTGCTGCTCGCCCAGGCCATGGGTCTGCCGGCGGATGCGCCGCGACACGAGGGCCATGCCGAGGCCCGACAGGAGGGCAGCGCCGAGCCCGGCCAGCAGGATGTTCGGCAGCTGGGCCCGTACCTGCTCGCCGACGGCCGACTTGCGGATGCCGACGGACACGAGCGCGACGACCTTGGACGCGTCTCCCGCGCCGGCTCGGACCGGCACGACCACGCGTGCCGAGGGCCCGAGCGTGCCGGTGTACTCCTCCTCGACGATGCCGCCCGCGCGGGCCGCCTCGGTGTGGCCGATGAACCTCTTGCCGATCTGGGTCGGGTCGGGGTGGGTCCAGCGGATCGCGTCGGTGCTCATGACGACGACGAAGTCGGTGCCGGTGTCCTTGCGGACCCGCTCGGCGAAGGGCTGGAGCCGGGCCGTCGGGTCGGGGCCCTGGACGGCCGAGACGACCTCCGGCGTCGAGGCGATGGTCTCGGCGACGGCCAGAGCCCGCGCCATCGCCTCCTGGTCGCCCGCGCGCTGGGCCTGCACCCACGCGCCCGCGAGACCCGCCGCGACGACGAGGACCGCCACGAGCACCTGGAGCGCAAAGGTCTGCGCCGCGACGCTCCACCGCCGCGGCGAGAACTCAATGAACACAATCGTGACCCTAGTCACTGCGGCGGACACCCTCGAAGTCATCCACCGGTCCGGGTTCTGTCCCGGCCCACGCCAACGGAGGTCACCGTGAGTTACACCGCCGACAGCGCCGTCGACGCCACACCAGGCTCGGCCCCGAAGCGCGATCGCACCCATCTGCTCTACGTCGCCGTCATCGTCGCGATGGTCGCCGGCATCCTCGTCGGCTGGGCCTTCCCCGAGGTGGGCAAGAGCCTCAAGCCGCTCGGTACCGGGTTCGTCAACCTCATCAAGATGATGATCACGCCGATCATCTTCTGCACGATCGTGCTCGGCATCGGTTCGGTCCGCAAGGCCGCGCAGGTCGGCAAGGTCGGTGGCCTCGCGCTGGGCTACTTCATCGTCATGTCGACCGTCGCGCTCGGCATCGGCCTCGTCGTCGGCAACATCGTGCACCCCGGTGACAGCCTCAACCTCACCGCCGCGGTCGCCGAGTCCGGCACGTCGCAGGTCGCCGCCGAGGCCGAGGGAGCCGTCGACTTCGTCCTCGGGCTCATTCCCGACACGCTCGTGTCGGCCCTGACGTCGGGCTCGGTGCTGCAGGCCCTGCTCATCGCGCTCCTCGTCGGCTTCGCGCTGCAGAAGATGGGCAAGCAGGGCGAGCCGATCCTCACCGGCATCAAGCACCTCGAGCGTCTCGTCTTCCGCCTCATGGCGATGATCATGTGGGCTGCCCCGATCGGCGCGTTCGGCGCCATGGCCGCCCTCGTCGGCGCCACCGGCATCGGCTCGCTCAAGAGCCTCGGCCTGCTCATGGGTGCCTTCTACGCGACGTGCGCCATCTTCGTCTTCGCCTTCCTCGGCGCGATCCTCAAGCTCGTCACGGGCATGAACGTCTTCTCCCTGCTGAAGTACCTCAGCCGCGAGTTCCTCCTCATCCTGTCGACGTCCTCGTCCGAGTCCGCCCTGCCGCGCCTCATCGCGAAGATGGAGCACCTCGGCGTCTCCCGCCCGGTCGTCGGCATCACCGTGCCGACCGGCTACTCGTTCAACCTCGACGGCACGGCCATCTACCTGACGATGGCGAGCCTGTTCATCGCCGAGGCCATGGACAAGCCGTTCAGCATCGGCCAGCAGGTCGGCCTGCTCGTCTTCATGATCATCGCCAGCAAGGGCGCCGCGGGCGTCAGCGGCGCGGGCCTGGCGACGCTCGCCGGCGGCCTGCAGTCGCACCGCCCCGACCTCGTGCCGGGCGTCGGCTTCATCGTCGGCATCGACCGCCTGATGAGCGAGGCGCGTGCCCTGACGAACTTCGCGGGCAACGCCATCGCGACCGTCATCATCGGCACGTGGGTCGGCGAGATCGACCGCGACAAGGCCGGTCGAGTCCTGTCGGGCCAGCTGCCGTTCGACGAGGCCCGGATGGTCGACTCCGACTCCGACTCCGACTCCGACGACGACACGACGCCTGAGGCGCCGGTGCCCGACCCGTCCCGCGACTGCGCACCCGAGGGCGAGCTCGTCGGCACCCGCTGACCACCCTCGTCAGCACCTCACCGACGCGCACCGGCGCGGCCGCCCAGGCCGCGCCGGTGCTGCCGTGTGCGGGCGTGACGAGCCTCACCGTCTCCAGCAGAACCCCGAGCAACCTTGCCGGGTATGGGTTTTCGCGGTGCCTACGGCGGACCTGTCTGTCGTGTCACGGGTGCCGTTTTGCGTATCACGGGAACCTTCGGCACAGTTGAAGGTCGAACGAAAGCTCTGAGAAACCGAAACGTGAGGAGACTGGCGGCGCCCCTCGTCGGGTGCCGTCGACGACGTATGGCCTTGATGACCGGAACCACCGACGAGACCACGCAGGAGTCGCGCGACGCCCTGCACCCCGCACTCGAACCACCACCCGTCAACCATGAGGACGCGGCGCCCTCGCGGCTCGACAAGCCCGTCTTCTGGGTGTCGGCCGCCGTCGCCATCGGCTTCGTCGTCTGGGGCGCGCTCGGCACCGACAGCCTGAGCACGAGCGCCTCGAGCGGGCTCGACTTCGTCGTGCACAACACCGGCTGGCTCTTCTCCCTCGTCGCCTCCGGCTTCGTCGTGTTCGTCATCTGGCTCGCCGCGAGCCGGTACGGCAACATCCCGCTCGGCGGCGACGGCGAGGAGCCGGAGTTCCGCACCTCCTCGTGGGTGGCGATGATGTTCTCCGCCGGCATGGGCATCGGCCTGATGTTCTACGGCGTCACCGAGCCGGTGAGCCACCTCGTCACGCCGCCGCCGGGCACCGGCGCCGCGGGCAACCCCGCCGCCGTGCAGCACGCGATGGCCACGACGATGTTCCACTGGTCGCTGCACCCGTGGGCCATCTACGCCGTCGTCGGCCTCGCCGTCGCGTACGGCGTCTTCCGCAAGGGCCGGTCCCTGCTCATCAGCTCGGCCTTCGCCCCGCTCTTCGGCGAGAAGCGCGCCAACGGCGCGGCCGGCAAGGTCATCGACATCTTCGCGATCTTCGCGACGCTCTTCGGCTCGGCCACCTCGCTCGGGCTCGGCGCCCTGCAGATCGGCTCCGGCCTCGAGATCGTCGGCGGCATCGGCAAGGTCGGCAACGGCCTGCTCATCGGCATCATCGTCGTGCTGACGATCGCCTTCATCCTGTCGGCGGTCTCGGGTGTCGCCAAGGGCATCCAGTGGCTCTCGAACATCAACATGGTGCTCGCCGTCGCGCTCGCCCTCTTCGTGTTCGTCGTCGGCCCGACGATCTTCATCCTCAACCTGCTGCCGACGACCATCGGCTCCTACGTCCAGGACCTCGCGATGATGTCGGCCCGCACCGACGCCGCGGGTGGCGCCGGCATGAAGGACTGGCTGGCCAGCTGGACGATCTTCTACTGGGCCTGGTGGGTCAGCTGGACGCCGTTCGTCGGCATGTTCATCGCCCGCATCTCCCGCGGCCGCACCATCCGCCAGTTCGTCACGGGCGTGCTGCTCGTGCCGTCGGTCGTCTCGCTCGTCTGGTTCGCCATCTTCGGCGGTGCCGGCATCTGGCAGCAGCAGCACGGCCAGGACATCGGCGGCCAGTCCTCGGCCGAGGGCTCGCTCTTCACGATGCTCGGCAACCTGCCCTGGCCCACCGTCAGCGCGGTCGTCGTCATGGTCCTCGTCGCGATCTTCTTCGTGTCGGGCGCCGACGCCGCGTCGATCGTCATGGGCACGCTCTCGGAGAAGGGCACCCTCGAGCCGTCGAAGAAGACCGTCATCTTCTGGGGCGCGGCCACCGGTGCCGTCGCCGCGATCATGCTCCTGCTCGGCGGCGAGGACGCGCTGTCGGGGCTGCAGAACGTCACGATCGTCGCGGCCCTGCCCTTCCTCGTCATCATGATCGGACTCGCCGCGGCCCTCGTGAAGGACCTGTCGCGCGACCCGCAGGTGGTGCGCCGCCGGTACGCGGTGGCCGCCGTCGAGCACGCCGTCGTCACCGGCGTCAGCGAGCACGGCGACGACTTCACCCTCAGCGTGCAGGAGTCCGCGCCCGGTGAGGGCGTCGGTGAGCTCGTGCCGACCGAGTGGTCGGAGGACGCCGCGGCGCCGACGGGCGCCGACGCCGACGTCGCGAAGGACGTCGACGAGAGCACCGAGCGCCTCGGAGCCTCGATGCGCCTCTGAGGCCTGCCGCTCCACGACGCCGCCCCGGCGGATGCTGCCCCGCAGCGTCCGCCGGGGCGTTCGTCGTTCGGTGGGCCCTCAAGAGGCCGGGAAAGACGTCCAGGCTCAGCGGAACTCCGCCAGCAGGTCCGGACTGATCTCGTCCATGACCTCGTAGGCGCGCGCCACCGGCACGTCGACGACGTCGTAGTGCGACGCGCCGGCCGCGGTCGTCGCCACGAGGGTGGCCACCCCGGCCCGGCGCTGGAAGAACGACCGGCGCACCGTCCAGCCGATGACGCCGTCGCGCTCGAGGGCGACCCGGTGCCGGTCGAGCGAGCCCTCGCGCACGACGAGGTGGCGCGGCGTGACACGGTGCCCGAGGCCGGCGTACCGGTCGACCCCGAGCCACGCGGCCAGGCCGAGCAGCACCGGTGCGGTCGCGTACCACCCCGCTGGTGCGTCGGTGGTCGAGCGCAGCACGGCGAGCGCCAGGAGGACGACGACGGTCGGCACGAGGGTGCGGGTCAGCCTGCGCCGCAGTGCCGCCCGGCCGTGCGCCTGCAGCGGCGCGGTCACGGCGG
>JAEXXY010000505.1 GCA_023451855.1 Actinomycetes bacterium | reverse complement strand
AGTGTAGCGGCGGCGGGCCCCCCCCGACCTGGGGGGGGGCACGTCCGCCTCAGAGCCGGATCAGGCGGCGGCGACTGCCACCCAGCCCTGGGTACGCGTCGACTCCATGACCGCGTCGGTGATCCTGGCCGATCGAAGCCCGTCCTCGAACGTGGGAAGCCCGTCGGGTTTCCCGCCTGCGATGGCGGCGTACACGTCCGAGACGAAGGCGTCGAAGCAGTCCTGGTAGCCCTGCGGGTGCCCCGGTGGGAGCTTGTTGTAGACCTCGGCCGCCGGCGACGTGGCGGCACTGCCACGAGGCAGGACCGTCGTGACGTCCTGCCCTCCGACCCAGAGACGGTCCGGCCGCTCCTGGTCGAAGGAGTAAGCGGCGTTCTCGCCGTCGATGGAGAGCCAGAGTCGGTTCTTCCGGCCCAGTGCGGTCTGGCTGACGACCACGGAGCCTGCCGCCCCGCCGTCGGTCCGGAACATCACCGTGGCCAGGTCCTCGGTCACGGACCCGGGGGTCGTTGCCGCGGAGCGCACGCCGTCGCGAGCGCCGTACGGCGCGGCGGTCGAGGCGACCAGCTCGGTGATCCTGTGGCCGGTGGTGAACTCGACGAGGTCGCACCAGTGGATGCCGATGTCCCCGAACGCCCTCGAGGCCCCCCCGAGCGCCGGGTCCACCCGCCAGTTCGTCTGGCAGGCCTGGGCCAACCAGTCCTGCAGGTAGGAGCCGTGCACCAGATGCACGCGGCCGGCGTCGCCTCGCCTGACGCGTTCCCGGGCCTCGCGGACCGTGGGGTAGTAGCGGTAGACGAACGGCACGGCGGCCACGAGGGAGGAGGCTGCCGCGAGGTCGGCCAACCGGGCGGCGCCCGAGCTGTCGACCGCGAGCGGCTTCTCGCAGATGACGTGCTTGTCAGCCTTGAGCGCCAGCTCCGCGAGCCTGTCGTGGAGGTGGTTGGGCGTGCAGATGTGCACCACGTCCACGTCGGGAGAGAGGATGAGCTCCTCGGCGCTCCTGAAGGCGCGCGGCACGCCCAGGCGCTGCGCGGCCACCTCGGCCGTCTGGGCCGTCGAACTGGCGACGGCCTCGAGGGCCCCGCCGCAACGAGCGACGGCCCGCGCGTGAACCTCGCCGATGAATCCCATGCCGACGATGCCCACCCGGGGTCTGCGAGATGTGTGTGCCAGAGTCATGGATGGGATCACCTGTCTCCTGGGCAGACCCAGGATCGGGGGCGCGCAGGAGCGCGCGAAGCGGTAGGGCTGGTAGTCGCCGGGGAGCGACCGGACCGGGCCGGACGTGTACGGCGTCCGGTCGCTCCCCGGGAGTCCTGGTCAGGAGCGGCGCAGGTCGTAGATGCCCTTGTTGTACTCCCGCACCGGGTTGACGAAGTCCTCGTAGGGCTCGTCACGTGGGGACTTGATGCCCCAGCCGCGAGCGGTGTTCTCGATGTAGGCGCACCAGTGGAAGCCGAGGAACCATGGCTCCTTGACGACCGTGTTGATGCTGTCGATGTAGTTCTGAGCCCGCTCGGCGTGGTCGGCCATGCCGGCCTGGGCACGGTTGGGGTTCATCTCGGTCGCGGTCCAGTTGCCGATGTCCGGGATGAGGAGCGGCTTGCCGATCTCCTCGCTCGCCCAGCGTGCGTGGTCGAGCATCTCCTTGCGGGACTCGTCGGTGTCCTTGGGGAAGTACTGCACCTGCAGCACGTCGATGTGCTCCTTGGCGCCGGCGAGGACCGGCGCGGGAAGGGGCCGGTTGCCGTTGTACAGGTCCCCGAGGATGAGGTGGTTCGTGTCGTACATCCGGATGTACTTCGCCATGGTGGAGTAGTACTTCTCGGCGATCTCACCCAGGCGCTCCTCGCGCTCGTCCGGGCCGAGGCCCTTGAGCTGCGGAAAGTCCGCGCCGCTCACGTGCGGCGCCCACGACGGGGCGTCGTCGTAGGAGTACCCGATCAGGTTGGGGTCGTTGGCGAGGTCGACGCAGACGCTCCGTGCCAGGTAGGCGCAGTGGTCCTCGAAGTCCTGGCCGAAGACGTCCGGGAACACGGGGTCGCCGTTCCAGTCCTCCGTCTCCGCGACGCGAAGGAGCATGACGTAGGGCATGTCCGCGACCTCGAAGTCGCGGGGGGTGAACTGGCTCGTCGACTGCTGCACGGTGACGCGCTCGGCCCAGGAGAACTCCTTGCGCCAGCCGCCACCGATGTAGTCCTGCGTCCAGCCGATCGTGTTGAAGCCCCAGTCCTTGAAGTCCCGGACGACGCCTTCTCGGATCCAGCGCTCCTTGGAGCCGCCGTACTTGTCCCGCCAGACGTCGACGTTGTGCGGGTACTTGAGGTCGGAGTCGTCGGCATGCGCGACACCGATGGACAGGAACGCGCCACCGGCGGGGTCGACGAACCACCAGCGGCCCTCGTCGTCCTGGGATGTGTGGAAGAACCCCGTGGCCTCGAAGGTGAGGTCGGTGCTGCCGCCGTACTTGTTGAAACCGGACATGTAGGTGAATCTCCTTGGCTGTAGAGGAAAGCTGGCGTGCTATCGCGCGAGGGGGACGGACACCACGGGGTCGTTGAGCTGCTTGACCGCAGCAAACACGTCGTTCGAGAGCCGCTTGGCGTACATGGCGTCGATCGCGTCGTAGTCCTTGGCCGACGCGTTCGTGTAAGCGGCCGGAAGTGTGTATCCCGACGGGCGCTTGTCCTTGAACGCCGCCCAGAACTCCTCCGGACGAATGACCTTGAGCGGGATCTGCGGGTCCCAGCTGTCCGGGTTGTGCAGGCGCGACATCTTCTTCCAGTCATAGGGGCTCGGCCCCGTGATGACCTTCTTGTAGGCCTCGGCGGCCTTGGCGGTGTTGATGACGAAGGTCTGGAAGATCTGCATCCGCTCCAGCGGTGGGACCTTGAAGCCGTTGATGGCGTCGTACAGGCGCACCATCATCGCGCCACCCATCCACTCGCCGGGGTTGGCCACCGTGGCGAGGGCGTCACCTGCGACGATGGCATCCAGCATCTCGGGGATGGCGTCGGCACCCACGACGAGGACCTTGTCGAGGCCCTTCTTCTTGAGCACGGAGATGGCGCCCAGGGCGGAGTCGTCGTTCTGACAGATGATCGCGTCGATGTCAGAGTGCGCGGTGAGCAGGTTCTCCACCACGGGAACCGTGGCGACCCGGCCGAAGTTGCCGGGCTGACGAGCGACCAGCTGGATGTTCGGGTACTTCTCGGCGAGGAGCTTGTCCATCGCGTAGTCCTTGAAGTCGGAGGCGACGACGCCCGGGACCCCAGTGATGTGGATGATCTTGCCCGAGCCGCCCATCTTGTCGAACAGGTACGTGCACAGCGACTCGAAGCTCGCCTGGTGGGGGAAGTCGAAGTACCCGACGTAGTGGTCGCCCACGTCGAGAGGGGTGCTCCACGGCTGGTTGGAGTGACAGTTGGTGCCGAAGGTCCCCTGGCGCTCGAGGGTGCCGAACAGCTGCGGCGAGGAGGCCGCGACGTTCGCCATGGTCATCGCGCCCTTCAGGCCGAGGTTGGGCACGTTGCTGAACGCCGCGAGCTGGGCCTGCGTGTCGCCGTTGAAGTTCTCCACCTTGGGGCTCGTGCCCAGGGCCTCTGCGGCCGCGTTGGCAGCCTTGACCCAACCGTCCCAGTAGAGGTTGTTGGCGACGGGCGGGGCGACGAGGACGCCCGCTCCGGCGGCTCCGCCGGCAGTGCCGGCGGTGGCAGCGCCCGAGCTGGTGGCACAGCTCGAGAGGAGGCCGCCTGCGCCGACGGCCAGACCGGCGACACCGAGAAATTGAATGAGGCTTCGCCTCGAGAGGTCTTCCATTGCAATGCTCCTTCTGGACGTGGCTACTTGATGGGTGTCATGGCGTTGAACTTTTGGCGGCTCATGATCACCGCGAGGATGACCACCGCCCCCTGGATCACGAGCTGGAGGTGGGGATCGACACTGAGCAGCTGCATCCCGTTGATGAGGATGGTCAGAAGCAGGACGCCCAGGAACGTCCGGTGAGGACCTCCCGCTCCACCGCTCAACGCCGTACCGCCGATGACGACGGCGCCGATCGAAGGGAGCAGCAGGGACGCACTCTGGCTGGGCGAGCCCGACAGCGCGTGGACGCTGAGCAAGATGCCGGAGAACGCGGCGAGGAGGCCCGCCAGCGTGAAGGCGACCACCTTGACCAGCCGGACATTGACTCCTGCCACGACGGCGGCCGGTTCCGAGCCGCCAACCGCGTAGAGGTGACGTCCGAACCGCGTGTACCGACACAGGACGACCGCGACCGCCAGCACGAGCAGAGCCCAGAGGAACAGCACCGGCAGGATGCCGAGCTGGCCGTCCAGCACCTCGGACGTCTTCGACGTGATCGAGATCGGGATGGGAACGCCACCGACCAGGAAGGAGGCGAGACCGTCGATGGCGAAGAAGGTGCCGAGCGTCGCCAGGAACGACGGCACCCGCAGCACCGCGAAGAGAACTCCGTTGAGCAGGCCACACGCGGCCCCGACCAGCAGGGCGAGCGGGACTGCCATCGGCCCGGCCAGGCCCCCGCTCTGCATGGCCATGGCCAGCACGACGCCCGACAGCGTCCCCACGGAAGCGACCGACAGGTCGATGCTCCCCATGAGGATCGGGAACGTCCCGGCTACGGCGATCACCAGGAGCACCGACATCTGGATGGCGATGTTCTGCCAGTTGAGCACCGTCATGAAGCGGGGCTGCATGGCGGAGAACATGATGACGAGCGCGACGATGACCAGCGTCGTCCCGAGCCACGACCGGAGCGCGTTCGCCAGGTCGAAGTTCTGGAGGGGTCGGGCGCTCCGCCGACCCACCGCGGCGTCAGCCCCGGTCACGCTTCCCGACGAGGGAACGGTCGGCGTCTGCTGTGGGTCCTTGTTCGTAGAGACGGTCATCTCTGGTCCTCTCGGTACTGCTGTTCGGGCGAGCTGCTGCAAGGTGTTGTTGACCGCGGGCCGGCGCCCCTGCGACCGCACCCTCGACGACGACCTGGACGCGAGGTCAGGACAGGGTGTGAGCCGCGGCCTCGGCGACACCGCGGTCCTGCTCCGGGCTGCCACCCGAGACGCCGACGGCACCGACGAGCTGGCCGTCCACGGTGAGCGGGACGCCACCGCCGATGACGGAGAAGCGGGGCTGCTGGCCCAGGCCGTGCACGATGTCGGGGCGCGCGCTGACGTTGTCCCACCACTCGTGGGTGGGAATGCCCGCGAACGCCGCGACGGTGTAGGCCTTGTCCTGCGACAGCTGGGCGCAGAGCAGCGGGGCGCCGTCCATTCGGGCGAAGGCGAGCGGGTGGCCGGCGCGGTCCACGACCGTGACGCAGACGCCGAGACCTTGCGCCTCGGCCTCGGCCACGGCAAGGCCCACGAGCTGCTGGGCGGACTTGAGGTCAATCGTGCGGAACTCAATCAAGGACATGGGTGCTCCTGGGCGGTGAGGGGTTAGGGGTGGGCGGACTCGGCGTGCAGAGGGATCGACCGACTAGGAGTGCAGTTCGGCCCACAAGGTCTCGTAGTCACCGGCCGTCATGTACGCGAGCGTGCTGTAGCGGCCGTCGTTGGTCTCGGCGAGGGAGCCGGGTCCGGGCCAGCCGATGGTGCGCCACCCGACGTGGTCCCGGTTCCCGCCGTAGACCGGGTCGGAGTAGTAGCCGCAGCGGGCGTGCAGGACCAACGTCTCGACGAAGCCGAGGTTCTCGTCGGTGACCGGCTGGCTCATCGCGACCTTGAGCCCGAAGACGCCACCGCCCTTCTTGGGCGCGGGGGCCTGGGCGCCGCGGGAGGCCGCGTCCTCGCCCTCGCGCTCACTCGTGCCCGCATCGTCGGCAGGGGCCGGCACCTCCTTCGGCAGGATCGCCTCGAGGACGCCGTCCTGCTGCTCGTCCGCGAGGGCCACGAAATCGCTGCCGAACCTCTCCCTGCTGCGCCGGTCGAGGTCCCGGACCCCCTCGCGGTATCTCTCCTGCAGGGCGGCGACGCGATTCGTCCACGCCTCCGCCTGCTTGCCGTCGATCCTGAGGAACCCGCTGCCCCAGGGGTTGGCGTAGATGTAGTCGATGCCCGACAGGTACCGGTCGATGAACACGACGACACCGGCCTCACGGGCACCCGGGTCCTGGTCCGTGGGGATGATCCGCGCCGTCGCGGCCTCCACCGTCTGCCATTCGTGTTCGTCGAAGAACAGGGGAGCTGAGTTGTCGTTCATGAGCTGGAGACACTCCTGTCGAGACGCGGACGGGCGTTGCGGGTGGACCACGCGTTCCTCACGGACGGTCCTCGATGATGCGGTCGGCGATGCGCCAGGCGTTCGCCATGATGGTGAGGGTGGGGTTGGCGCCCAGGGCGGTCGGGAAGACCGCACCGTCAAGGACGTAGAGGTTCGGCACGTCGTGCGTGGCGCCCCACTTGTTCACCACGGAGGTGGAGGGGTCGTTGCCCATCCGGGCCGTTCCCATCTCGTGGCTGCAGTTGCCGGTGAACTCGCTGAGGTAGATCGGGTCGACCTTGGAGGCGCCGGCCGCCCGCATCAGCTCACTGGAGTTGTCGGCGATGTACTTGGCCTGTGCCTTGTCGTTCTCGTGCGGCTTGGCGGTGATCCGTGCGACCGGGAGACCCCAGGCGTCAGTCACGGTGGGATCGAGGTCGACGGTGTTGGTCTCCTGCGGGATGTCCTGGAGGATCGCGCCGATCTTCATGCTGTAGTCGAAGTACTGGCGGTCCGCGTCCTTCGCGGGCTGCCCCCAGAGGGGCTTGCCCGGGTACGTGAAGTTGATCGGGTGGCCCACGGTGGAGGCGGCGGTGACGCTGCCCAGGATGTGGTCCCGGTTCTTGTCGGTCTTGTAGAACTCGTAGGTCGCGCCGTTGACGTAGGACCCGGTCCACTGCTCGGTGGGCGTGCTGATCTCCCTGTCGAACAGACCGAAGGCGCCGATGTACTCATGGAACATCGCGTTCTTCCCGACGAGGCCGCTGCTGTTGGCGATGCCCTCGGGGAACAGGGCCGACTTCGACATGAGCATGAGCCGGGCGGTCTCGATCGCACCGCAGGCCAGGAGCACCATCTTGGCCTCCTGGTGGTACTCGACCCCGTCGCGGTCCTGGTAGATCACCCCGGTGGCTCGGCCGTCCTTGCCCACCGTGATCTCCCGGACGTAGGACTCGGGACGCAGGTCGTACCGGCCGGTCGCAAGGGCTTCGGGGATGAACGTGCTCAGCGGGGTCGACTTCGACCCCGTCGGGTCGCCGTACTCGTGCCACAGGCCCGGCTGGACGCTGGCCGGGCGACCCTTGTGCGGCGCGGTCAACAGCGCCTTCGGCAGCGGGAACGCATTGAGGCCCAACTTCGCGCAGCCCTCGTAGAACTTCTTGCCGAACCCGTTCACCGGGTACGGAGGGGTCGGGTACCCCTTGCTCCGGGGGCCCTCGTACTTGTTGGCACCGGCAAGGCCGCAGACGCCGAACTCCCACTCGACCTTGGTCCAGTACGGCTCGAGCTCGTCGTAGGTGACGGGCCAGTCGACGAGGCTGGCGCCCGGGATGTCGCCGTAGATGCTCCTGCTGATCAGGTCGTCGGGGGTGGGCCTCGGGACCCACCCGGAGTAGTGCACGCTCGCGCCGCCGACCATCTGAGGCGTCGGGGAGAACCGCGCGACGTGCGCTTCCTCGGCGGCAGAGCTGCGCTTCGTCCGGGGCTTCAGGTCGAGGTCCTGCCACAGGAAGTAGCGGTTGACGTACTTCAGCTCGTCACCCGAGAACTGGTCGGGCTTGATCCAAGGCCCCCGCTCCAGGCAGACCACGTTGATGCCTGCCTCGGTGAGGACCTTCGCCGCCGTCGCGCCGGACGCGCCGGATCCGATGATGAGGACATCCGCAGGTGCTGGCTTGCGCCGCATGAGCGTCATGTCATTTCCTTCTTTCGTAAGACCACGTCGTGGCAATGGGAATGTGGTGGTTCGACGCAGGCCCAGCGGCAACGCTGAGCACTGGCCGGCTAGCCCAGGGGCCGAGCCAGGAACGACTGGGTGCAGGTCTCTCGCTAGACCATGGCCTCGAGGACGCTGAGGGGCTGGATGTCATGACCCGAGTTGTCGAACTCGGCCACGACGAGACCTCCCTTGAAGACCACGATCCGATCCGTCGTGGTGGTGAGCTCCTCCAGGTCGTCAGTCGCCAGCACCAGCGACATCCCGGCCTGCGCGAGCTCACGGAAATGCCCGTAGATGCTCTCGCGGGCACCGACGTCGACCCCTCGGGTCACGTTGTCGAGGAGCAGCACGCTGGGCGAGGCCTCCAGGCAGCGGCCGAGAAGCACCTTCTGCTGGTTGCCGCCGCTCAGGGACGACAGCGGTGCTTCCACCCGGTCGCACTTGACGGCCAGCCGGGACACCATGTGCTCGGCGCGCGCCTTCTCGTCGTCACGACGGACCCAGAGGTCGCTCAGGCCGCCGGCCACCCGTCGGCTCATTGCCATGTTCTCGGAGATGGCGAGGCGGCCGAAGACACCGTCCCGCTGACGCTCACCGGAGAGGTAGACGACGCCGGCGTTGAGCAGTGCCTTGACCCGGCGGTTGACGGCTGCGCCGTCGACCCGAAGGCCGTTGGACTCCAGGTGGCCTGGGACAGAGAGGCCGGCCGCGTAGCGAAGGAACTCCTCCTTGCCCGAGCCCTCCACGCCCGCCAGTCCGACGATCTCTCCCGGCGCCACGGCGAAGTCGAAGGGCGCGTTGTACCTCCCGATCTTGGCGCCGAGAACTTCGAACCGCTCGGTGTCCTGGTCTCCGCGTGACGGCCTGGCAGCCTCGGCCTGAGCCTCGCTCGGGGGCGTGTCAGCGACCACGGGTGGGTGTCCCCCCATGGCGCGGTACACCCGGTCGGGAGCAGCGGTGGCGGTGGTCATCACGTCCGCTGTCTGACCGTCGCGAAGGACATGGAGCGCGTCGGACCACTCCAGCACCTCGCTGACGCGGTGCGATACGAACACGATGGCGCTGCGCGACTTCAGCGACTGGATGAAGGAGACCAGGAAAGCCAGCTCCTCGGCGCTGAGGGACGCGGTCGGCTCGTCGAGGAGGATGACCGGGTGCTCGATGTCGAGCAAGCGGGAGACGGCGATGACGCTGGCGAGCGCGACGACTTCGCGCGCCGCAGCTGAGAGGGAGCCCATCTGGCCCACGGGCGAGATGCCCGTGATCTCCAGCTCCTGAAGCAGGTCGGAGCAGGCCTTGAGCATCTTCCGGTTGCTGACCAGGCCGGCCTGCCGGAAGTGCTGCTCGTACCCGAGGAACATCTGCCGGTAGACCTCGAAGTTGCCGACGAACGGCTGGTCCTGGAAGACGCAGAAGATGCCGGCCCGGGTCGCGTCGTGCAGCGAGTTCAGGGTGACAGGCCGCCCGTCGCGCAGGAGCGCCCCTTCGTCCGGGCTCTCCATGCCGGTGAGCAGGCGGATGAGGGTGGACTTGCCTGCGCCGTTGCCACCCGCCAGTGCGGTGACCTGGCCCCGCTCAAGACGGATGGAGACATCCTTCAAGGCTTGGGTGGCGCCGTAGCGCTTGGAGAGCGAACGCCCCTCCAGGGCGGCACCCGCCGTGGTTGGGACACCTGGCGTGACTGTCGCTGTCATTGGTTCGCCTCCTTGCGATCTGAGCTCATCTAATGAGTGTCGCAAGCAGAAGTCAATGCCCTTCAAGAATAAGTCTCGCCATTTAGACGTTCTAAGGGTTGCCGCGCGGCTAAGTGGCGCAGTTCAGCGCGCCCGCCATAGAGCCGAAGACTCAGGACAGTCGGAGTGGCGGCCTTCCGTGCTCGCTCGGACGGCCTCCAGCCGGGGCGATCGGGTAGCAGAGTTGACGAGGGCCTCGAAGTGGTACCGGTCGACGACCGCGGAGGAGATCCGGGAGGCGGTGACGGCCTCCCGATCCTCGACCGCATTGGCCGGCAGGCTTGAGGCACAGCCGACTGTGCCGCTCGGCTCGCGGGTCACGATGATGCGGAGGAGCCGCTCAACGTTGCAGGTGTCGATGGCGCCGCGGCCGATCTCGTCAAGGACGAGCGCATCGTGGGCCCAGCAGCGGCCCACGAGCGGGGTGGGGAGCGTGCCGTCAGCCGCACGGCGAGCTCGCGGATCAGTGCCGCTGCAGCCACGTGGGGGACGCACCGGCTCCCTCCGGCGACGGGGGCGATATCAGTTGGCAACCCGCCCACGGCGGCCGGGCTCCCAGCGATCGACGGAGGGCTCACCTGCCCAAGGACGCTGGAAGCTCGATACAGGCGCGGAGACCGCCGCCGGGTCCCGCCGACAGGGTCAGACCTCCCCCGTGCCAGACGGCGACTGCCGAAGCCACGGCGAGCCCCATCCCCCGACCGGTGATCGGTTGTCGCGGGTGGGTGCCGCGTTCGAACGGCCGCTTCAGCCGTTCACGGTCGTTCACGTCGATGCCGTCTCCCTGGTCGGTCACCTCGATCCGGAGCCTCGTTACGGACGAGGTGCAGGCGACCCGGACCGACGATCGGTCGGGCGCGTAGGTCAGCGCGTTGTCGAGCAGCTCGCGGAGCGCTCGCCGCAGCCGGCGGGGGTCAGCGATGCATTGCTGTGCCGGTTCGCCGCTGGTCTGGAGTCGAACTCCTCGCTTCGCGGCCCGCTCTCCGAACGTCGCCACCTCCTGCGTGACCAGCTTCGTGATGTCGATCGAGCGAACGGGATCCGGGTCCACACATGCCAGGTCCATCAGGTCACAGACCCCTCCGACCACGTCGTCGAGTCGCTGCGCGGCGCGTAGCAGGCACGCGAGCGACTGTCCCACTCCCAACGGGAGGTCGGACTCTCGTTCGGCCAGCAGCTCTGCGTGACCGAGCACCACGGTCAGCGGTGTCCGCAGGTGATGGTTGACGCTCTCCAGAAGTCCGGGTGTGAACTCGCGATCGGCCGTCACATGGCCGTTCCAGGCCGTTGGCACTGTGCCGGCCGTGTCCAGACGGCTCGGCGACACATCACTGTCCACTTGCCCTCCGCAACATCACACGGTCGTCCCGCGACTGAACACGCCTCCGCGGTCCGGAGACGGGCGTGGCGCCTTGCCCCCGGGGGGTGAGGAGCAAGGCGCCACCGGGGCTCCTGGGGGGGCGAAGCCCTCGCGAGGAGGATGCCGCCGACGACCTGCGCTGGGACAGTGATGGGTCGGGAGTCGGCGCAATTCGGCCAGCGGACCGCGCAGTGCGGCGCATTCGGAGGCTGGGAACCGGGACGGACTGCCTAGAGTGTCCTCTTGGGTCACCAGCCCCACTCCCGAGCCTGACAAACGCCCTCAGGTTGTCGTGCTGGGATGGGCTGTCCATTCCGCTCTGCCTGACTCCGACTGTGAATGGAACCGGACCATGAATGCCGTTGCTGGTGCGGGCCGGACCGAGGGAGGAGCGAGCCGACAGTGACGCCCTACACCCGATGGACGACCGCTGACCGCGACGAAGCCGAGAGGATCGTCACGGATCTCTACCTCCCGAACCAGATCGACCTCTCCGGGGGCTCAGCCCCCTTGGGCATGGAGATCGCGGGCCTGAGCATGGGGGCACTCACTGTCGCTCGGCTGACCTACGGGCGCCGCGTGCGCCTGCGCACGGCTGACGCGGAGAACTTCCACGTCAACGTCCCCCTGCGCGGCCGAGCGGTCTCGAGGAGCGGGAGCAGCCAACCGGCGATGACAGTTCGGGGTGAAGCCCTGGTCTTCTCGCCCGAGGAACCGGCCGAGATCGATTGGTCCCCCGACTGTGAGCAGCTGTGCCTGATGGTTCGGCGGGGCGCCCTGGAGGCGGAGCTCGAGCGCCTGCTCGGCCGATCGCCCAGAGGTCGGCTGACCTTCGACTTCAACGCTGACCTACGCGGTCCTATGGGACGCCGATGGCGTACGGTACTGGACCTGCTCGCCGGTGAGCTCGAACACCCGACGACCCGGAACCCGCTCTCGGAAGGACACCTCGAGGCCCTGGTGCTCGACAGCCTCCTGCTGGGCCAACCTCACAGCCACAGCGATGCCATCACGGGCCGTACCGGCCCGGCTTCGCTGGGCTCGGCGGTCAGGCGGGCGGCCGAGCTGATCGAGGAGCGACCGTCCGAGCCGTGGACGACAGTGCGTCTTGCCACCGAGGTACACCTCAGCGTCCGGGCGCTGCAGGAAGGGTTCCGTCGGGATCTCGACACGACGCCGATGACCTACCTGCACCAGGTCCGTCTTCGGCGGGCGCGCCGCGCGCTCCAGGCGTCCGACCGCGATGCCACCACGGTCGGCGCCGTGGCGGCCGGCCTCGGGATCCTGCACCGAGGCCGCTTCGCCGCCGCCTACCAGCAGGCCTTCGGTGAAAGCCCCTCGGACACGCTCAACCGTCCGGCCTGAGGCCGATGGTCCTCACCTCCGGCCCGCCCTGACGAGGAACTCGTAGACCAGACGTGCGGCGATCGCGCCGTCCCCGACGGCGGACGCCACGCGCTTGACCGAGTTGCTGCGCACGTCCCCGACCGCGAAGACACCGCTGCGCGTGGTCTCGAACGTCAGGCTGTCCCCGTCACCGGCGCCGGTGAGCACGAACCCCTTCTCGTCGAGCGAGACCGCGTCGTTCAGCCACTGGGTGTGCGGCTCGGACCCGATCAGCACGAAGAGGGCCTTCGCACTCAGGCTCCGGCGCTCCCCGGTCTTCAGGTCCTCGACGATGACCTCCTCGAGGCTGAGGTCGCCGCGCAGCTCGCGGACCTCGCAGTTGCGCCACACGTGCACCCGCGGATCCGAGACGATGCGATCTGCGAGGTAACGGGACATGTCGCGGTTCAGGTCGTCGTGGCGGATCAAGAGGGTGACGTCCGCGGCGTGCCTCGACAGGAAGAGCGCCGCCTGCCCTGCTGAGTTCCCGCCACCCACGACCGCGACGGGGTCGCCGCGGCAGAGGCGTGCCTCGAACTCGGTGGCCGCGTAGTAGACGCTGGGTCCCTCGAGCCGGTCCATGCCGGGGACGTCGAGGCGCCGGTAGCGAACCCCGGTCGCGAGCACGACCGTGTACGCCTCCACGCTGGCTCCGTCGGCCAGTCTCACGACGAAGTGGCCGTCCACGTGGTCGAGCGACTGGGCGTCGCCGGGGATCGTGAAGCTGGCACCGAACTTGCGGGCCTGCACGACGGCGCGGTCGGCGAGCTCGGCGCCCGAGACGCCCGCCGGGAAGCCGAGGTAGTTCTCGATCTGTGACGACGTCCCCGCCTGCCCTCCCGTCGCGATGGCGTCGAGCACCACCGTGGAGAGTCCTTCGGACGCCGCGCTCACCGCAGCGGCGAGGCCCGCCGGGCCTGCGCCGACCACCAGCACGTCGTGCGCCTCGCTGGGCGGCGCCTCCTCCCGCAGGCCGAGGAGCTCGGCCAGCTCCTCGAGACTGGGGTTGCGCAGCACGGTCCGTCCCTTCCAGATCACGACCGGGGTCTGGTCGGGTGGGATGTCGAAGGCCCGCAGGGTCTCCTCGGCCTCGGGATCATCCTCCAGGTCCTCCCAGCGGTACGGGACGCGGTTGCGGCTGGCGAAGTCCCGCAGCAGGCGGGTCTCGACCGAGAAGCGGGAGCCGATGATCCGCAGGCCTGCGCCGAGGTCGGCGTGGATGTTGCGTCGGAGGACGAAGGCCCGCAGGATCAGGTCACCGAGCAGCCGGTCCTGGGCGACCGCCTCCTTGAGCCGGTCGTACGGCACCTCCAGCACCTCGACGTCGGTGTGAGCGATGGCGGTGACATACACCGCCTGGCCGGTCAGCATCGACAGGTCACCCACGAAGCGACCCCGCGCGTGCACGGCGATCACCCGCGGCTCTGCCTCCGCGGTGTCCTCCTGGACAACCCGGACCTTGCCGTCCAGCACGACGAACAGGCCGCAGTCGCGGTCCCCCTCGCAGAACAGCGTGGAGCCCTGGGGCAGCCGTTTGCGCTCGCCGTACCGCGAGAGCAGCGCGATCTGCTCGTCGGTGAGCCGCGGGTAGGCGCCGGTGGTGTCGGGCGTCTCGGGCAGGTCCGACAGGTCCGGCAGGTCCGACAGGTCGGGCTCAGACGAACTGTTCGTCGGCATAGCACCACCTCCAGCTCTCCCCTGGCTCGATCGAGCGCACGATGACGTGGCCCGTCGTGGCGGCGTGGGCGTGGGCGTGCCGCATCGGGGAGGAGTCGCAGCAGGCCACCTCTCCGCAGGTGAGGCACTGCCGCAGGTGCACCCAGGGGGTGCCCAAGCGCAGGCACTCCTCGCATCCCGGAGTCCTGGGCGGCCCGACCCTGCGGACCAGGGGCAGGTGCGGGTCCGGGACCAGCCGACCTGGAACCGTCGTCATCGCCGGTCGTCCCCGCTCGACGGGTCCTCGTCCTGGGTGGGATCTGCCTGTTCCTTGGGCAGGTGCGCGTTGAGCCACGACCGCAGAGCCGGCGCGGGAGCGGCGCCGACCTGCTTGTCCACCACCTTGCCGTGGTGCATGAGGACCAGCGTCGGTATCGCCTGGACCTCGAAGCGGCGGCTCACCTGCGGTGCCTCGTCCGCGTTGACCTTGACCAGCTTCATCGTGCCTGCGAGCTCCGTCGCCAGCTGCTCGAGCGCCGGGCTGACCATGCGGCACGGACCGCACCACGGCGCCCACACGTCGACGAGCACCGGGATGGTCGCCTCGTCCACCACCACGGTGAAGTCGGCATCGGAGGTGTCGACCACCCACGGAAGTGGCTTGTGGCAGTTCCCGCAGCGGGGTGCCCCGCCTGCGGCTGGGGGCACTCGGTTCTTCGTGCCGCAGTTCGGGCACACCACGACCTTGGTCGGGCTCTGCACCGTCGTACTCATGCCACTGCCTTCTTCTGGTCGTCGGGTTGCCTCGGCACGACGGTGAGCTCCCCGTCGACGACGTCGACCACGATGGTCGAGTCCTCCGGCAGGGCGCCCCGCAGGAGCGCGCGAGCCACGCGGGTCTCCACCTCACGGGAGATGAACCGCCGCAGGGGGCGAGCTCCGTAGGCCGGGTCGAAGCCCTGCTCCGCCATGAACCGCCGCGCCTGCTCCGTGGCCTCGAGCGCGATCCGCTGCTCCGCCAGCCGCTCCCTCAGCTCGCCCAGCTGCAGGTCGACGATGCGCTCGATCTCGGTGAACGTCAGCGGCTTGAACAGCACGATCTCGTCGATCCGGTTCAGGAACTCCGGGCGGAAGTGGGAGCGCAGCGCGCTCATCACCATGGCGCGGGCCTCCGACTTCACCTCGCCGTCGGGCGTGACCCCCTCGAGCAGGTACTCGGACCCGATGTTGGAGGTCATGATGATGACGGTGTTGCGGAAGTCGACGGTGCGACCGTGGGAGTCGGTGAGCCGCCCGTCGTCGAGCACCTGGAGCAGGATGTTGAAGACGTCGACGTGGGCCTTCTCGATCTCGTCGAGCAGGACCACCGAGTAGTGCTTGCGCCGGACCGCCTCGGTCAGCTGGCCGCCCTCCTCGAACCCGACGTATCCCGGTGGGGCCCCCACGAGCCGGCTCACGGTGTGCCGCTCCTGGTACTCGCTCATGTCGATGCGGATGATGTTCTCCTCGCTGTCGAAGAGGGCCTGCGCGAGCGCCTTGGCGAGCTCGGTCTTGCCCACGCCGGTCGGGCCGAGGAAGACGAAGGAGCCGATCGGGCGAGCCGGGTTCTTGATGCCGGACCGCGCCCGGACCACCGCGTCGGTCACCAGCTGCACAGCCTCGTCCTGGCCGATGACGCGCTCGTGGAGCACCTCGTCGAGGCGCAGGATCTTCTCCCGCTCGCCCTCCTGGAGCCGGCTCACCGGGATGCCCGTCCACCGGGCCACGATGGCGGCGATCTCGTCGGCGGTGACGACCTCACGGAGCAGGCGCCTTCCGGCCTGCTTGGCCTCGAGGCGTTCCTCAGCCGCCTGGAGCCGTCGTTCGAGCTCGGGCAGCTTGCCGTGGCGCAGGCTCGCGGCGCGGTTCAGGTCGTACTCCCGCTCGGCGCGTTCGCTCTCCAGGCGAACCTGCTCGATCTCCTGCCGCAGCGCCTGGACCTCGCGCAGCGCCTGGCGCTCCGATTCCCACTGGGCCCGCATGGCGTCGGCCTCGGCCTTGAGGTCGGCCAGCTCCTTGCGCAGCTCCTCGAGGCGGCGCCGGCTGGCCGGATCCGTCTCCTGGGCCACTGCGGCCTCCTCGATCTCCAGCCGGGTGACCCGGCGGGTGAGCTCGTCGAGCTCCGCGGGCATCGAGTCGATCTCGGTCCGCAGCATCGCGCAGGCCTCGTCGACCAGGTCGATGGCCTTGTCGGGAAGGAAGCGGTCGGAGATGTAGCGGTGGCTCAGGGTGACCGCGGCGACCAGGGCGCCGTCGTGGATCTTGACGCCGTGGAAGACCTCGAAGCGCTCCCGCAGCCCCCGGAGGATCGACAGGGCGTCCTCGACGGTCGGCTCGTCGACCAGGACCGGCTGGAACCGGCGCTCGAGGGCCGCGTCCTTCTCGATGTGGGAGCGGTACTCGTCGAGCGTCGTGGCCCCGATCATGTGCAGCTCGCCTCGAGCCAGCATGGGCTTGAGCATCTGGCCCGCGTCCATCGCGCCTTCGGACGCGCCGGCCCCGACCACGGTGTGCAGCTCGTCGACGAACAGCAGGATCTTGCCCTCGGCGGCGAGGACCTCGTTGAGCACGGCCTTGAGCCGCTCCTCGAACTCACCGCGGTACTTGGCACCGGCGACGAGGGCACCCATGTCCAGCGCGAAGACGGTCTTGTTGCGCAGTCCCTCAGGGACGTCTCCGTTGTGGATCCGCTGCGCCAGGCCCTCGACGATTGCGGTCTTGCCCACGCCAGGCTCGCCGATCAGCACCGGGTTGTTCTTGCTCTTGCGGGACAGGATCTGGACGGTGCGACGGATCTCCGTGTCCCGGCCGATCACCGGCTCCAGCCGGCCGGCGGCCGCGTCCGCGACGAGGTCGCGACCGTACTTGGCGAGGGCCTCGTAGGTCCCTTCCGGGGTGGCAGAGGTGACCCGCTGGGAGCCCCTCACCGCTGTCAGGGTCTGCAGGAACGAGTCGCGCGTGACGCCGTGCTGCGCGAGGACCCGGCCGGCTGCCGAGCCGGATCCCTCGTCGAGGAGCGCGACCACCAGGTGCTCGACGGAGACGTACTCGTCCTTGAGCCTGCTGGCTTCCTTCGCCGCGGCCTCGAGGACGCGGTTCAGCCTCGGGGTGACGTACACCTTGCCGGGATCGGCGCCGGTCCCGGTGACGCGCGGGCGCTTCTCGAGCTCGGCCACGAGGTCCTCGCGCAACCGGTCCACGTCCGCACCTGTCCGGGCCAGCAGCGGCGTGACCAACCCCTCGCCCTGCTCCAGCAGTGCCAGCAGGAGGTGTTCGCCGTCCACCTCCTGGTGACCGAACCGGAGTGCCTTGGTCTGGGCGTCGTGGAGTGCTTCCTGCGACTTCTGTGTGAGCTGGTTCAGGTCCATGGAGCTCCCCGATCTGGGTGCGAGTGCTGTCGTGCTCTCTCGAGGTCTGAGATCCGGTCGAGCAGATCCATCACCAGGCCGAGCGAGGAGTAGGTGAGGTTGAGCCGCAGGTGCAGTCGCTGGACCGTGGCCATCTCGCGGACCTGCGCCGGGTCGAACCAGAGGTTGCCCTCGACGTCCCGGGTGACGTCGAGCAGCCCGAGCGCCACCAGCCGGCGGACCAGCTCGGGGTGCACCCCGGTGATCCGGGCGTAGCTGTCCAGGCTGAGACGGTAGGGACGGGCCAGAGCCCATCTCGTCGCGGTGGGCGTCGCGGTGGGCGTCGTGGTCGACGCCGTGGACGGCGTCGTGGTCGGTCTCCCGGTGCTCGGCTCGGTCATCGCGAACTCCTTGGGTCGAAGGTCGAGGCCTTGGCGAGCTGCTCGAACAGCTCGCGTTCCTTCTTCGACATCGACGTGGGCATCTTGATCTGCGCCTCGGCGTAGAGGTCACCCGGCTTGCCCCGCTTGCTCGGCAGCCCGCGGCCCTTCAGCCGAAGCCGACGGTGGCTCGAGGTGCCGGCCGGGACGTTCACGGTGGCGGGGCCACCGGGAGTCTCGATGTCCACCGACGCACCGAGCGCGGCCTCCCACGGGGCAAGCGAGACCCGCATGTGCAGGTCTCGGCCCTCGAGCCGGTAGCGAGGATGGGGTGCGATGCGGACGATGAGGTACAGGTCGCCTGACTCACCGCCGCCGGACCCCTGACCCCCCTGGCCGCGCAGACGGATCCGCTGACCGTCCACGACGCCGGCCGGAATGTTCACGTCGATGGTGCGCGGCCCGTCGGGGCCGTTGATCGACAGGGTGCGCTGGGTCCCGTTGTACGCCTCCTCGACGGTCACCTCCATCTCGGTCTCGTGGTCGGAGCCGGAGACCGGTCCCCATCCGCCGCGGCCGGGACCGCGCCCACCGAAGATGCCGCCGAGCAGGTCCTCTATGTCAACGTCCCCGGCGCCCGCGTACCGGAACCCGTCGGAGGGACCGCCGCCACCGCCCCAGCCTCTCGGCCGCCCACCGCCGGCGCCGGCGCCGGCCCCCGCATAGGCGCGCGCCCGACGGTAGGCGTCCGGGTCGACATCGGCAGCGACGCGCCGGAAGTCCTCCCCGAACGCGTCGTACCGACGGCGCTGTTCGGGGTCGGAGAGCACGTCGTAGGCCTCGGACAGCTCCTTGAACTCCTCCTCCGCGCGAGGCTCCTTGTTGACGTCGGGGTGGAGGGTGCGGGCGCGCTTGCGGTAGGCCCGCTGGATCTCCGACTGGTCGGCGTCGCGGGATACCCCGAGGACCTCGTAGAAGTCCCGGGCCATCACTGGCCCCTGGTCGCCACGACGACCGAGGCCGGGCGGAGAATCCTGTCGTCGGTCCCGTAGCCGGCCCGGACGACGTGCGCGACCGTGCCGGGAACGAGGTCGTCATCGGCGATGGTGCTGACGGCTTCGTGGTGGGCGGGGTCGAATGGCTTGCCGGTCTCGTCGTCCCTCCGCGGGTAGCCCAGGTCGGTGAGGATCGCGAGCGCCTGCTGGCGCACGGCGCGCACGCCCTCGAGGATCTGGCCCGGGTCGGAGGAGGCGTGCTCGAGCGCACGCTCGAGGTTGTCGAGGACCGGCAACCAGCGGGCTGCCACCGTGGTCCGCTCCTGCTCGCGGGCACGGACCACGTCCTTGGCACACCGCTTGCGGAAGTTCTCCAGCTCCGCAGCGGTGCGGCGCCACGAGTCCTCGAGCTCGGCGATCTGCTTCTCGGTCTCGGCGGCGCTGTCGACGACGCTCTCGTCGGCCGGCTCCTCTTCCGGGGGTGCTTGTTCGGACATGGCGATGACGCTCAGTGCGTCGTGAACTCGGCGTCGATCACGTCGTCGGAGTCGTCGCCCGCCCCGGCTTGGCCGGAGCCGGGCGACTCACCGGTCGGGCCGGCGGCGGAGCCACTCTGGGCAGACGTGCTCAGTGCCTGGAGCATCTGGTGCAGCTCGCCCGTGAGGGACCGCAGGCGATCGATGGGTGCCTGCTCGTCGAGGGCCGTGCGTGCGTCGTTGACCAGCATCTCCGCGCGGGCGCGGTCGTGCTCGGGGACGGCGTCGCCGGCCTGCTCGAGCCGGTGCTGGACCTGGTAGGTCACGGAGTCGAGCTCGTTGCGTGCGTCGACGAGCTCACGCAGCTGGGCGTCCTCGGTGCGGTGCGCCTCGGCGTCCGCGACCATGCGGCTGACCTCCTCCTGGCTCAGGGTCGAGGTCTCGCTGATGGTGACCTGTTGCTCGGCGCCGGTGTCCTTGTCCTTGGCGGAGACGTGCAGGATGCCGTTGGCGTCGATGTCGAAGGTGACCTCGATCTGAGGCTCCCCTCGAGGCGCGGGACGGATGTTCTCCAGCCGGAACCGCGCGAGCACCCGGTTGTCGCTGGCCCGCTCCCGCTCGCCCTGGAGGACCACCACGTCCACCGCCTCCTGGTTGTCCGCGGCGGTGCTGAAGACCTCGGTGCGGCGGGCCGGGATCGTGGTGTTGCGCTCGATGACCTTCGTCATCACCCCGCCCTGCGTCTCCAACCCCAGCGAGAGCGGTGTGACGTCCAGGAGCAGGACGTCCTTGACGTCGCCCTTGATCACCGCGGCCTGCACGGCCGCTCCGACTGCGACGACCTCGTCCGGGTTGACGGTCATGTTGGGTTCCTTGCCACCGGTCAACCGGCGGACCAGGTTCTGCACCGCGGGGATTCGCGTCGAACCCCCGACGAGGATGACCTCGTCGATGTCGTCCGCGGTGACCTTCGCGTCACCGATGGCCTGCTTGACCGGATCCATGCACCGTTCCACGAGGTCCGCGGTCAGCTGGTCGAATGTGGAGCGCATCAGGTTGACGTTGAGGTGCTTGGGACCGGACGCGTCGGCGGTCACGAACGGGAGGTTCACTGCTGTCTGCGTGACCGACGACAGCTCGACCTTGGCCTTCTCGGCCGCCTCGAACAGTCGCTGGAGTGCCTGCGGGTCCTGGCGCAGGTCGATGCCGTTCTCCTTCTTGAACTCGTCCGCGAGATGGTCCACGATCCGGCGGTCGAAGTCGTCCCCACCGAGGTGGGTGTCGCCCGCCGTGGAGCGCACCTCCACGACGCCCTCACCGATGGTCAGGATGCTGACGTCGAACGTCCCGCCGCCGAGGTCGAAGACGAGGATCGTCTCGTTCTCGAGCTTGTCCATGCCGTACGCCAAAGCAGCTGCCGTGGGCTCGTTGATGATCCGGAGCACCTCGAGCCCGGCGATCTTGCCCGCATCCTTGGTGGCCTGCCGTTGGGCGTCGTTGAAGTGCGCGGGCACGGTGATGACCGCTTCGGTGACCCGCTCACCGAGCGCCTTGCCGGCGTCGTCCGCCAGCTTGCGCAGGACCTGTGCCGAGATCTCCTCCGGCGCGTAGAGCTTGCCGCGGACCGAGAAGCGGACTGCGCCGTCGGGTCCGGATACGACGTCGTAGGAGACGGCGTTGATCTCGCTCTCCACCTCGTCGTACTTCCGGCCGATGAAGCGCTTCGCCGAGTAGATCGTGCCCTTGGGGTTCAGGATGGCCTGTCGCCGTGCCATCTGGCCCACGAGTCGTTCACCGCTCTCGAGGAAGGCGACGACCGAGGGGGTGGTCCGGTTTCCTTCACCGTTGGGGACGACCTGGGGCTGACTGCCTTCCATCGCCGCGATCACCGAGTTGGTCGTTCCCAGGTCGATACCTACAGCCCTACCCATGGCGAAGCTCCGTTCATCGGGTTGCCGGATACCCCCATGCTTGGCCGTGGGCGGCCTCGCGACATCCCGTGAACGGGTGAGAACCGGTCCCGTCGGCTCCGCATCCCGCGCCTCAGGCCGCCGGCGGGCCGTTCCGGAGCGCCAGCACCGTGAGCTCGACCCGGGAGTGGATGTCGAGCTTGGTGTAGATGTGCTTGAGGTGCGTGTCCACGGTGTGGGGCGACACGAGCAGCTCATCGGCTGCTTCGCGGTTCGTCATGCCGCTCGCCACGAGCCCGGCGACCCGGACCTCGGCGCCGGTGAGCGAGAGCCACTGCCCATCTGCGTCCACGCCGCCGCCGCGAGTCCTGGCCACGCGGTACCGCGGGACTGCCTCAGAAGCTGCTGTCGGGTACTCGGCCGGGGCCATGCTGTGCGGGTTGTGGAGCACGCCTCCGTCGACCAGCAGCACCGTGGAGTGGACCCTCAGGACGCTGACGAGCGCGCCGGGCCCGAAACGGTGCAGATCGTAGAAGCAGAGGAAGACGGCGGGCAGCTCGGCGAGGATCTGGGTGACGGTGGACTCGTACACGAACACCTCGTTCGCGCCCACCTCCTGCCGCCGCCACGACATCTCTGCTGCGGCTCGCAGCAGAGAGGAGTCCTCGGTGGACGAGCTCCGCTCGGTGGCAGCCAGCGTCCGCCTCGGTGAGAGCCTCCCGGCCCCGATGCAGGCGTCGGGCGCCCGGTAGAAGCCGAGGTGCCCGGATCGGTGTACCTCGACAGATCCCGCCACGTCGCTCACCCGTAGCTGCTTGCCCACCGCCTCGAGGTCGTCGATGAGGCAGACACACCGGTCGCCGTGGCGCAGCCCCTCCTGAAGGAACGGCAGCAGAAGTCGGTCGCGCTCGGCCGGCTCCGAGTAGAGGGCACAGACGTGAGTCCCCGGACGGACCTCATCCATTCCCGGGATACCCATGATCAGGTCGCTCACGGGTAGTCCAGAAATGGATTCACAACAGGCTATGCTACGCGCCCCTGCAGGGCGCGTTTCGGAGCCGAGATCCGCAGAACTCCCCCGCGCCACCGGGCCATAGGCTCGCGAGGACTTGTGAAGCCCAATCGTGCTGTCCACCAAGAGATTACGAGCTGGCGGGGGGACTCGAACCCCCAACCACCTGTTTACAAGACAGGTGCGCTGCCAATTGCGCCACGCCAGCGGTGCGGTCGTGCGGCACACTCGCCGCCCGTCCGGTCGGGCGCCAGCGTAACCGAGGGTGCCCGTCCCGTCCCACCTCGCACACGAAGGACGGCCCCGCGGGACCCAGGGGTTGGTCGCGCGAGGCCGTCCGGTCGTGCTCGGTCAGAGGTGCGTCACGGAAGACGCAGCACCTGGCCGACGTAGATGAGGTTCGGGTTGTGCACCCGCGCCTTGTTGGCAGAGTACAGGGCCTTCCAGCCGCCGGAGACGTGGTAGCGCTGGGCGATGCTCCCCAGCGTGTCGCCACGGCGCACGGAGACCTTCTTGCCGGCGCCCGCGTAGCTGTTGACCTTCTTGGTCGTCGTCTTGGTCGCGTAGGTCTTCTTCTTCGCGACCTTCTTCTTCGTCGTCGTGACCGGCTTGCGGACCGACGAGCGCGACGCGGCGGCGTTGGCGCCGCCGTTGGCCTTGGTCAGGCCCGCACGACGCGAGCAGACCGGCCAGGCGCCCGGGCCCTGCACGGCGAGGACCTTCTGGGCGACGGCGATCTGCTCGGCCTTGCTCGCCAGGTCGGCACGCGGGGCGTAGGCGCGGCCGCCGAAGCCGACCCACGTGCTCTGCGAGAACTGCAGGCCGCCGTAGTAGCCGTTGCCGGTGTTGATGCTCCAGTTGCCGCTCGACTCGCACTGGGCGACCGAGTCCCACACCGACGCGGCCTTGGCCGACCCGGCGGTGGTGATGCCACCGACGACGGTGGCGGCGCCGGCGATGCCGACCCCGGCGATGCGCTGCTTCATCGAGACCCGCTTGGCGGCAGCATGCTTTGACAGGTACTGCATAGGGGTATTCCTTCCTGACGCGCGCCTGCGGGGTTAGCTGTCGGGTTGGGGACGTCAGGTGCCCTGCCGCGGATGCGGCTTCACCCCAAGGTCAGTCGAGCACGAGGACTCGACCGCCGGCGTACCGACGGCCTTCGACATCACGACTCACTGGCCACACTGGGTCCCCCGTCCTCGCCCGGCCCACCGGAGTGGGCGATGTCCCTGGCTGGCGAGGCTCGGCGCGCTCAGGGACCGGATTGCTGGGTGTCCATGTGAAGTTGTGCAGCGTGCCGTGTGGAGGCCGGAACACCATGGCGGCAACCGGTCGTGGACACCCCCGGGACGCACCCGGGACCCACCCCGTCCGGCCCGAGAGTCGGGGCCGCCGAGGCATGACGGTACGTGAGGAATCAACGATTCACAACCCGGTCCGAGATGATTTCGTGATCTTCTCGATATCCGGGCTTGACCAAACCCAAAAGCGTGCACGGGTCCCGCGTGTCGGCTGGACGGCCGCCCCGCCACCCGTCAGCGGGAGAGTGGGTTGGCGCCGAAAGGCAGCCACGTCAGGCTGGCACCGTGGTCGACGGCCACCAGCCCGACGACGAGGCCGGCCACGACGAGCGTGATGGCCACGACCTGCGAGGCCGTCCCGAGGGGCACGACACGCCGCACGATCGAGCGCGACCCGCGCCGCAGCGACACCCCGCCGGGTCCCCACCACAGCATCGCCAGTCCGGCGATCCCACCGACCGCGAGGGTCGTCGGTGAACCGGGGACGAGGTCGGCCCCTGTGGCGCCGGCGAGCAGCAGGGCCGTCGCGAAGATGCCCGCCAGCGCCACGGCGATCGGCAGCACGAGCGTCACCGCGGTGGCGATGGCGCCGACGAGCAGGTGCCACGGGCTCGTGATGACGGCGAGCGGGATGTCGCTGCCGCGTCGGCCGTGGGCGTAGCGCCGGAAGACCAGCGCGGAGACCGACCGGTCGGTGGCACGGGCGAGGACCGACCACACCGCCAGCGCGACGACCGCGTACCCGGGCCACGCCATGAGGGCGCCGACCCAGGCGATGCCGGCGGCACCGAGCACACCGGTGCGCATGGCCATGCCGATGCGCGGGTCGCCCTCGCGCGGCGCCCGCTCGGGCTCCTCCTCGCCCCACTCGTCGTCCCACTCGCCTCGGCCGGCGCTCGGGCCCCAGCGCTCGTCGTAGAGGTCGGTGCCGCCCGCG